>NZ_CAUUHX010000020.1:0-28486 GCF_963545075.1 uncultured Granulicatella sp. | reverse complement strand
TTAAGACACCGCCCTTTCACGGCGGTAACACGGGTTCGAGTCCCGTACGGGTCATCCTTAGCACTCTTACGAGTGCTTTTTTTGTATCTATAGAAATAAAGGAGAGTGTTTAGATGAAAATTTTATTAACGGGTTTTGATCCATTTGGTGGAGAAAGTATTAATCCTTCTTGGGAAGTTGTTCGTCGTATTCCTCAAAATATAAAGGATGCAGAAATTAAAGGAATTCAAATTCCTACCGTTTTTCAAAAATCATTTGAAGTGTTAGAAAAAGAAATTGAAAGTTTTAATCCAGATGTTGTCATTTGTGTAGGTCAAGCAGGTGGAAGACAAGAGATTACACCTGAACGTATTGCGATTAATATTGACGATGCACGTATTGCGGATAATGAAGAAAACCAACCAATCGATTTTCCAATTCAGGAAGATGGAGAGAGTGCATATTTTTCTACTTTACCAATTAAAGCAATGGTGGATAAAATGACTTCTTCAGGCTTTCCTGCTTCTGTTTCAAATACTGCTGGTACATTTGTATGTAATCATATTATGTATCAAGTGTTGTATTATGCTTCAAAAAATTATCCTTCTCTAAAAGCTGGATTTATTCATGTTCCTTTCTTACCTGAACAAGTAAAAGATAATCAATATCCTTCTATGAAATTAGAAGAAATGGTTCAAGCTTTAACGCTTTGTGTAGAAACAGTTATTGAGTATCAAGATAAAGAAGATATAAAAACAGTTGGTGGAGCTATTCATTAATAAAAATTAAAACAGGATTGAGGGGAGACTCCTTCAATCCTGTTTTGTGTTTAATGGCTATAATAGAAACTATTTCCTGCAAAGGATGGTTCACAAGTAATCGTAATTCCTAAGTCACGATAAATTTCTTCATCGGCTTTTTGTAAAATAACTGTACTATGTGCTTGTAAATTTCTTAAAAAGACTAACTGATTTTTAGCGGCTTCTGCTGAGGGATTTGTCACAGCTGACATACTTAAAGCAATTAAAACTTCCTTACTATCAAGTGAGCGACGTTGTTGATGAAACACATCTTGACTAAGCTTTGTAATGGATTCAAGAATAACAGGAGGTAATAGATGTAAATCTTTTTGAATACCAGCTAATTCTTTAATCGCATTTAATAGGCAAGCGGCTCCTGCAGTCATTGTTTCACTTTGTTTTCCTGTAATCATTTTACCATTTGGTAATTCGATGGCAACGACTTCGCTGTTGGATTCTTTAGCTTTTCTCAATGCTGTTTCTACAACAGGACGATCTTGAGGAGTTAGCCTCATTTCATCCATAATGTATTTTCCACGTTGTGCAGTTTCTAATGTACCAATTCCACGCTTGTAATTGCATTGTAAGTGGTAGTATCTACGAATAATTTCTTGTTTAGAGGCTTCTTTTACGACTGCGTCATCTGTAATCGCAAATCCTACACGGTTAACTCCCATATCTGTTGGTGAATAATAAGGAATTTCTTGGTCTTTGTAAATTTTTCTTAAAATTCTTCTTAATAGAGGGAATGCTTCGATATCACGATTATAGTTAACAGTCGTAATGCCGTATTTTTCCAAATGGTATGGGTCAATCATATTCACATCTTCTAAATCAGCTGTTGCAGCTTCATAAGCGATGTTAACAGGATGATTCAATGGTAAATTCCATACAGGGAATGTTTCAAATTTTGCATAACCTGCTGAACGCCCTCTTTGAGTTTCATGGTAAAGTTGACTTAAACAAGTGGCTAGTTTTCCACTATTAGCTCCAGGTGCTGTAACAACAACTAATGGACGAGTCGTTTCGATATATGCGTTCGCTCCATATCCAGCATCACTTACAATGGTATCCACATCCATTGGATATCCTTCTGTATGACCGTGAGTATAAACGGTCATTCCTCTACGTTCTAACATGTTTTTGAATTGCGTCGCAGCTGGTTGACCAGTGTATCTTGTAATAAGTACGCTATTGATTTTCAAATCCCAATGATGTAAATCATCAATCATTCTTAAGACATCTCGGTCATAAGTAATGCCTAAATCTCCACGAACTTTATTTTGTTCGATATCCCCAGCATAAACGCAAATGATAATTTCTGCTTGATTTCTTAGTCGATAGAGTAGTTTAACTTTTCCATCTGGATCGAATCCAGGTAACACTCTCATTGCATGGAAATCTCCAATGAGTTTTCCACCAAATTCTAGATAGAGTTTGTCATAACTATTCACTCGCTCTAAAATATATTGACTTTGTTCTTCCAGGTATTTTTCGCTATCAAATCCTAATTGCATTTTTAACGCCCCCGTTTCACTATTTTCAAGTCCAAAGTATAGCACTCTCCTTGTAAAAAAGAAAGAAAAATTTATCTTGTTCAAACTTTGTTTTGTGATATACTGAATTTGTAATAAAAAGGAGGATTTTATATGAAAAAAGTTAAAGGTTTAGTCGTATTTAGTGCAGCTGCAACATTGTTAGCATTAGGGTTAGAACAAAAGGTAGAAGCTCGTGTGTATTTCCATAGCTGTAAGGAAGCTTGGGCTGCAGGGTATGGAAATATTGCTATTGGTGAAGAAGGCTATTCTAAACACTTAGATAGAGATGGTGACGGAGTAGCATGTGAAATCGGTCGTTCTAAAGGAGCGTATCGTCCGAAAACTGCCGATGGCACACCGTTAAATAAACAACATGCAACTTCTTCATCTAGTTCTGAATCAAATGGTTCTGATGAATCTACATTGTCAGGATGGCAACAAAATGGTGGAAATTGGTATTACTATGAAGGTAATACTGCTGTCACTGATTGGAAAAACATTAGCGGAACTTGGTATTACTTTGATGGAAGTGGTGTAATGAGCACTAACTGGGAAAAAGTAAATGGAGCTTGGTATTATTTTAGCACGGATGGTGCAATGCGTACTTCATGGCAAAAAGTTAGCGGAGCTTGGTACTATATGGACAATAGTGGAGCAATGCAAACAGACTGGAAAAAAATTAGTAACGCATGGTACTACTTTAATGCGGATGGAGTAATGCAAGCAAACCGCTGGGTTGGAGACTATTATTTAGGTTCATCTGGCGCAATGTTGGTGAATACTAAAACACCAGATGGTTATCGTGTAGATGCTTCTGGAAAATGGATTCAAAATAAATAATTATAATATGAATTAGACTTTTTGTCGTCGTAAGAATGAGAAATTTCCATCAACTTATTGCGACAGAAAGTCTTTTTTTAAGCTTCTAATTTTGCAATTTGATAGCTGAGGTGGTAAACTAACTTAACAAAATTGAATCAGAAAGGAGTTTTTTATGGGAAATTTAATTACTTATGTTCGACAATATGAAGCTCAAACATTTCAAGAAAAATCAATTACAGATATTGACGTTTTAGTTTTAACTGAGATAGCCTATTTACCATTTGATGAAATTGTTCCAAAATCATTCGATGTAACAGAAGCAATTTCTCTTAATCAATTAGGAAAAGAATTCGAGAAAATTAAAGAAAAAGAACATGAAAAAAATCCATTTATGATTACGGAAGAAAGAATTCAATTACTAAATGTTGTTTCTAAAAGTCAGCGGTTTAAAGATATAAAAGTATTTGGATTTATGAATGATATTGATGATGAATTGACGAAACAATTTGCTGCGGTATGTTATCAATGGGAAGAGGATACTCGTTGGATTATTTTTAGAGGAACGGATGAGAGTTTAACAGGTTGGAAAGAAGACTTTATGATGACTTATTCTGACTTGATTCCTGCACAAACAGATGCTATTGAGTATTTAAGAAAACAAGCAGCAACATTTTCTGGAATGTTAAATGTGTCCGGACATTCTAAAGGGGGAAATCTGTCCTTATATGCGAGTGCAATGCAAGAGGAAGCTGTTCAAAATCGGATTCAGCAAATTTACTGTTGGGATGCTCCAGGGGTTCATCGCTCGATTTTAAATACAGAAGGCTATCAAAGAGTCGTTTCAAAAGCCAAAAGATATATCCCACAAGATTCGATAGTTGGATTGATGTTAGAATCTCAAGTTCCTTATCATATTATTGAAAGTCAGGGAAGCGGGATTTCTCAGCATAGTGCTTTAATGTGGAATATTGAAGAGGATCACTTTATCGAACTAAAAGAATTAACGAAAAATAGCCAATTAACGGATCAAACGTTTAAACAATGGACAGAAGTAGTTTCGGATGAAGATTTAAAACTCTTTTTTGATACCTTCTTCGAATTGTTTTTTGAGATGGGAGTAGAGACCGTTAATGATGTCTATTATAATTTTAGAATGTATATGCAGAAATTTTTCGAAAAAGCCTATCAAATGGATACCGAAAAACGAGAAATTTTACTAAGAGTGGGACGATTATTATTCCAAATTCGATATGAAATTTGGAGAGATACATTATCGATTTCAGTTGAACTTCCAACTTTAACATTACCGAGTGTAGAAGAATTAGTTGAAAGTTGGACGGGAGAACATCGAATTTCAGTGACTTATCAGTCTACAGAAGAAAACGAAGAAATTCGTCACTATTATCAAGAACGACAAAAACAAAAGAAATTAGAAATGAAACAAGCCAAGCATCCTAAGTAGATGCTTGGCTTATTTGTATCGTACTATTTTATTTTTCAACTTTTAAACTTAAGGCTACACCCATTCCGCCGCCTACACATAGAGAAGCAATTCCGCTTTGTAATTGACGTTGTTGTAAAGCGTGAATTAATGTCACTACAATACGAGCACCTGAGGCACCGATTGGATGTCCTAATGCGATAGCACCGCCGTGGATATTCACTTTTTCTGGATTGATTTTCAAATCTTTTATGACTGCTAAACTTTGAGCAGCAAAAGCTTCGTTCAATTCAAATAAATCCACTCGATCTAATGGAATATGCGTTCTTTGAATTAATTTTTCAATGGCAGGAACTGGTCCGATTCCCATAATAGAAGGGTCGACTCCTGCTTCAGCATATCCTGTTAAAGTAGCTAAAATTGGCAAGTTTAAAGTGTTAGCTACTTCTCTTGTTGTTAAAATTAAAGCGGCTGCTCCATCGTTAATTCCTGAAGAATTTCCGGCTGTTACGACTCCATCTTTTTTAAAGGCAGGTCTTAATGAACTTAGAGATTCGACAGTTGTTTCTGGACGAATGAATTCATCCTTATCAATCGCTACGACTTGTTTTGTTTTTTTATTCGTGATTTCAATAGGTGTAATTTCCTTATCAAAAGCACCGTTTTGTTGAGCGTGGTATGCTTTTTGTTGAGAGTGAGCTGCAAATTCATCTAATTGTTGACGAGTAAATCCGTATTTATCAACTAGATTTTCAGCAGTAATTCCCATTGCTTCATTTGAAAAAGCATCTATTAAGCCATCGTGGAATAAAGCATCAATCATCGTGCAATTTCCATTTTTAGTAGCAAAACGGTTTGGAAGTAGATGCGGTGCTAAAGACATATTTTCCATACCACCTGCTAATACGATTTTTGCATCTCCTAGGCGAAGTGCTTGAGCTGCTAATAAAATCGATTTTAATCCAGAACCACATACTTCGTTTACGGTTAAAGCTGTACTAGTATGAGGTAATCCTGAGTTTAAGGCAACTTGACGCGCAGGGTTTTGACCAATTCCTGCTTGTAATACTTGTCCAAAAATAACGGTATCGATTAAAGCTGGATCTACTTTTCCTTTTTCAATCGCAGATTTTGCAACGGTTGTTCCTAATTCAACAGCACTAATAGAAGCGAATTGTCCTCCGAATTTTCCAATAGCTGTTCTTGTAGCACTAATAATCACAATATCGTTTGAATTCATATCATTCTCCTTAAAATTTCATTTACTGTACTATTGTAATCGAAAGTTGCACAGAAACCTATTAAAATACTAAATAAAAAAGTTAAAGTTTTTTTAAAATTATGACTTTCAGTAGGGATAATCGTTGTAGCTTTCGTCATTTTTTGCTACTATGGTACGTGCAGACTATTAGGATAGATACTTATTAGAATAAGGGAGTTAGAAATGAATATCGGAATTGATAAAATTGGATTTTATACACCTCCGTTTGCCTTATCCATGGAGGATTTAGCAGTAGAGCGTGGTGTAGAACCAGAAAAATATACAATAGGAATTGGACAAAGCACAATGGCTGTAGCTCCAGTGACTCAAGATATTGTCACAATGGGAGCCAATGCAGCAATTGGAATTTTAGATGAAGCTGATAAAGAAGCTATTGATATGATTCTTGTGGGAACAGAAACAGGAATTGACCAATCCAAATCTGCAGCAGTTTATATTCAAAACTTATTAGGATTATCGAATCGAGTTCGTAGTGTGGAATTAAAACATGCGTGCTATGGAGCAACAGCAGCATTACAATTAGCAAAAGGTCATATCGCTTTAAATTCAGAGTCAAAAGTGTTAGTCATTGCAAGTGACATCGCTAAATATGGCTTGAAGAGTGGTGGAGAACCAACACAAGGAGCTGGGGCAGTCGCAATGGTCGTTTCAGCTGAACCTCGTTTACTTCGCTTAGAACATGAAACAAGCTTATTTACAGATGACGTTATGGATTTTTGGCGTCCTAATTATGAAGCATACCCAATGGTAGATGGAAAATTCTCAAATGAACAATACATTCGTTTCTTTGCAGAAGTTTGGAATGATTATGCAAAACAAACTGGAGCTACCCTTGCAGATTTAGAAGCGATTTGCTTCCACTTACCATATACGAAAATGGGATTAAAAGCTTTCAAGCCATTTTTAGAAGAATTACCAGAAGAAGAACAAGAACGATTAACGGCTCGTTACCAAGAAAGTACAGCTTATAATCGTCACATTGGAAATATTTATACAGGATCATTATTCTTAAGTTTTATTTCTTTAATTGAAACAAGCTCTGTATTAGTTGCAGGGGATCGTATTGGATTCTTTAGTTATGGCTCAGGAGCAGTTGGAGAGTTCTTCGTTGGAGAATTAGTGGAAGGTTTTGAAAAAAAATTGAGAGTAGAAGCTCATCAACAATTGTTAGAGGCTCGTAAACAAGTAACGGTTGAAGAATACGAAACATTATTTAGTCAAATGGTAGATGAAAGTGGCGAACAAACTTTCCAAGTGGAAGATGCAAGTCCATTTATTCTTTCAGGAGTTCATCAACATCAAAGACAATATCAAAAACAATAAATGGTACAAGAAAAGACTTGGCTTCATTCAAGTCTTTTCTTTTTTTACAGTCTAGATTATGGTAGACTAAGATTATATGAAAAATGTACTAAGAGATTTTGCATGAAAGATAAGGAGGTTGAAGCATGGCAAAAATTTTAATCATTAATACAGGTGGAACCATTGCAATGAGCGAAGACCATTCTACCGGAAAAGTATCTCCTAATGGAGAAAATCCTTTATTATCGAGTGCACATTTATTTGATTTAATTGGAGATATTCATACAGAAGATTTGTTTAATTTACCTTCTCCTCATATGCAAGAATCTCATATGATGCAATTAAGAAAAAGAATTTTAACAGCTGTTGAAGAGGGATATACAGGAATTGTGGTCACTCATGGAACAGATACTTTAGAAGAAACAGCGTATTTTTTAGAATTGACGACTAATTTATCGATTCCCATTGTAGTAACTGGAGCAATGAGATCAAGTAATGAGATTGGGTCAGATGGCTTAGCGAATTTACGGAGTTCCTTAATTGTAGCAGCTTCTCCAGAATCGAAAGATAAAGGAGTTGTAGTTGTGATGAATGATGAAGTTCATACAGCTACTTATGTGACAAAAACTCATACAACGAATGTCGCAACTTTTCAAACACCAACTTTTGGACCAATCGGATTAGTTTCTAAAAGTGAAGTCATTTATTTCCAACGTCTATTAAAACAAGAATACTATCCCATTGAAGAAGTTCAAACAGGGGTTTACTTATTAAAAGCGTACGCAGGAATGGATGGACTACTACTCGATGCGATTTGTGAACATCATGCAAAAGGTGTCGTAATTGAAGCGCTAGGAGCAGGAAATTTACCGCCAGCAACATTACCCGCCTTACAAAGATGTTTAGAGGCAGGGATTCCTGTAGTATTAGTTTCTAGAGCATTCAACGGTGTTACTTATGATGTTTACGACTATTTGGGTGGAGGGAAACAATTAAGACAGTCTGGTGTCATTTTTACAACTGGATTGAGTGGGCAAAAAGCTCGTATGAAACTAAGTGTTTTACTAAGTTCAGGAAAATCAATAGAAGAAATTGAAAAAGCATTTGCATGCTAGAAAGAAGGATTAGAAATGGTAACAAAAATCGGAAGACGTGTTCGTGAATATGAAGGGAAACCAATTATTTATGGATATCCTTATGAAGATTTAGTCGCATGGTTTGAAGAACATGGCGAGAAAAAATTCAGAGCAGGACAATTATGGGATTGGTTATATCGTAAACGTGTGACAAGTTTTGAAGAAATGACAAACTTATCAAAAGATTTAATTGCAAAATTAAATGAAACTTTTACATTCCCAGTGTTAAATGAAAAAATTAAACAACAATCAACAGACGGTACTCGTAAGTTCTTATTTGAATTAGCGGATGGATTATTAATTGAAACAGTATTAATGCCACAAGAGTATGGACTATCGATTTGTGTAACAACACAAGTAGGATGTAATATCGGTTGTACTTTCTGTGCTAGTGGTATTATTGCGAAACAACGTGACTTAGTCGCTGGAGAAATTGTAGCGCAAGTCATGCACGTACAACGTACATTAGATGAAGTTGCTCCTGGAGACCGTGTGAGTCATATTGTAGTAATGGGAATTGGGGAACCATTTGATAACTATGATAATGTCATTAAGTTTTTAAAAGTAGTCAATTCAGATACAGGGTTAGCCATTGGTGCGCGTCATATTACAGTATCTACTAGTGGACTTGCTCCTAAGATTTTAGATTTTGCTAAAGAAGGCTTGCAAGTAAACTTAGCGTTATCGTTACATGCTCCAGATAATGATACTCGTTCTAAAATTATGCGTATTAACCGTAAATATCCAATTGAAGTGGTAATGGAAGCTATTAATGAATATATTCGTACGACGAACCGTCGTGTGACATTTGAATATATTATGTTGGATCATGTCAATGACTCTGTAGAGCAAGCGCAACAATTGGCAGATTTATTAGCGGATAAAAAACGTTTATCGTATGTAAACTTGATTCCGTATAATAAGGTTCGTGAGCATGATCAATATGAACGTAGTAGTAAGGATCGTGTAGTAGCTTTCTATGATGTATTGAAGAAGAATCATATTAACTGTGTGGTTCGTAAAGAATTCGGTCATGATATTGAAGCAGCGTGTGGTCAATTACGTTCAAGCCAAATGAAACGTGATCGTGACAGAAAACGTAAAACAGAAGAAGATAAATAAAATATAAATAAAAATTCGTATAGACTTCCCTTGTATAGTAGCAAAAGGACGCAAGCAGCCTCGCAAATGCGAGTCTCATTGCTAAACTTCGAGCCTTAGGTCTCGAAGTTTCCTGTCCAATAAGCGGCAAATGCCGCTTATTGGACTACTGCTACTATGGGAAGTCTTTCGTATTTTTTGCGATTTTCTACAAAGAAAATGTACTTCACAACAAGTAAACCGTTTTCAAACTTGTAACATTTCAATTTTATACGAACAAAAGTTAAAGAGAAATTTAAGTGAATGTTACAAAAAGATGACAAATGTAACAAAAACGTATGTTCGCATCGATTTTCTGTAATCTAAATATCAAAAAAAGTCAATTTATTTAAAGAGGCTTAACAAAACGCGTGAAATCAACATTTTACTATTTTTTCGTGTTACAGTAGTTGCATCAAATAAAACCGCACTTGGAAATTTTAAGCGGTAGATTCTCGAAACGAAATTTTTTAGTAGAGAGTCGGAAAGGATGTTTATGAAATTTACACTAAAGAAGACGGTGTTGGCAACAATCGCAGTAGCTTTTCTAGGAATTTCAGGAATGACAACTTCAACAGCTAAGGCTGATGAATGGGTAGCACGTACTACAGACGAAGTAAAAGATGAAATTGTTCATAATGATGAAGGAGTACAAGAGTACACAGTAAAATATGGTGATACATTATCTGTTATCGCTGAAGCGATGGATGTATCATTAGATGCTTTAATTCGTGTTAATGATATTCAAAACGCTAACTTGATTTATGCAGGGACAACAATTAAGTTTTCTGCGGATAAACAAGAAGTAGTCGTGAAAACTGAAGAAGAAGAGCATACTTACAAAGTAGAAGATAATACAGAAGTTGTAGAAGTGAAAGCAGTAGAGCCAACTCCGCAAACAGCTACTTCACAAGAAGTACAAACTACTACAACAGCTCCAGCAGCAACAGAAGGTTATACATTAACCGTTGAAGCAACAGCTTATTCATATGCTGAAGCAGGATTATCTAGCTATACAGCTGATGGAACAAACTTAGTAAATGATCCAATGGTAATCGCGGTAGATCCAAGAGTTATTCCATTAGGAACTATGGTAGAAATTCCAGGATACGGTGTATTCCGTGCAGCAGATACAGGTGGAGCGATTGTAGGGAACAAAATTGATGTTCACTTCCCAACTGTAGCACAAACTTATAATTTCGGACGTCGTACAATTACGATTCGTATTTTAAAATAAGAATTAGCAGAAAAGATTGGATGGAAATCCAGTCTTTTTCTTTTTTTGTAAAAAAATAAGCTTAGAAATATATGAAGATTTTAAGAAAAAACTATTGTCTTTTTTTCAAAAGCTAGGAAATACACTGAAAGTATGGTATATTGTGAGAAATGCAATATTTAGTATTACGACAGGAGTGGAATGAATGAAAAAAACAATGATGGGAATGTTAGCTGTAGCATCAACTTTAGCGTTAGCAGCATGTTCAAATAATCAATCAGCTGTGGCGACTTCAAAAGCAGGTAATGTTACCCAGGAAGAGTTTTATAAAGCATTAAAAACAACATCAGGAGAACAAACTTTACAACGTTTGGTGTTACAAAAAGTTTTAGAAAATGATGCAAAAGATAAAAAATCATTAGAAGAAGAAGCAAAAACAGAAGTTGCAAACCAAGTAAAACAATACGGTGGAGAAGATGGTTTAAAAGCTGTATTAGCTCGTAGTGGCTTTACTTCAGTAGATGCTTACCGTGATACTGTTTATTTAAACAAATTAATTACAGCAGCTGTTAAAAAAGCAACTACTTTCAGTGATGAAGAAGTTCAAAAATATTATGATTCATGGGAGCCAAAAGCAACAGCTCAACATATTTTAATTGGTGTATCGCAAAATGCTTCCGACGATGAAAAAGCAGAAGCTAAGAAAAAAGCAGAAGATTTAATTAAGCAATTAAAAGATGGTGCTGATTTTGATACATTAGCAAAAGAAAATTCTACAGATAAAAGTTCTGCTGAAAATGGTGGAAAAATTGGGCCGTTTAAACGCTCAGACATGGTGAAAGAATTTGCTGATGCAGCTTATGGTCTAAAAGTAGGAGAAATCACAGAAGAACCAGTATTAACTCAATATGGTTACCATGTGATTAAATTAGTCGATAAACCTGAAAAAGGTTCATTGAGCGATGTACGTTCTACATTAGAAGATGAATTATTAGCTGAAAAGTTAAAAGACACAGCTACTATCCATTCAGTAGTTTCTTCATTAGTAAAAAGTGCAGATGTGAAAATTACAGATGACACATTAAAAAATGCATTGAAAGATTTTTCTGATAATACACCAAATGTAACAGAACAATCACAAACAACAGGAAACTAGATATCTAGTTAGGAGTAGGCTAAAAATCAAAAGAATTATTTGATTTTTCCTACTCTTTTTTTAACAATTCATCTTGACAATGAACAGAAAAATTGTAAAATTGAAAATAATCTAATAATTGTTTTCACGTTATCATTTTTTTGAAAAGTTATAAAACTAAGCAAGTGGAAAGGAAGGGTACCATGAAATCTTCATGGAAATTAGTAGTCAGCTTATTTGCTATTGGCTTAATGGGCTGTGCAAATCGTACAGAAACATTTAATCAAGCTGATATGGTGAATGTTTCTAAAAATAGAGAATCAGTAGTGACGACAAAAGTTGAAGAAACAACAACAACTGCAACTTCTACCAAAGAAGGAACGACTACTACCGAACTAAATGCTTTAGCAAAAGAAGCGATTAAAGAGATTGAAACGAAAAAACAAGTCTTACTGGATGATCATTATACGATATTAGTTCAAGCTCAGACAAAAGACTCGATTGATATTCACATTAGACATCAAGAACAAGGTGGATCAAGTAGCTTTGGATATTTCCGATATACACAATCTTCAAAAGTTTTGGAAGAGATGGATTCAGTAACGGGTAATTATAAACCAGTAAAATAAAGAACTTTAAGGGAAGTGTTATTATGACAAAAACAGTAGACTTAGATTGGAAAAATTTAGGATTTAGTTATATTAAAACAGACTATCGTTATATTAGTTATTATAAAGATGGTGAGTGGGATAATGGAGCTCTAGTAGAAGATAATGTACTTCATATTAGTGAAGCATCAACAGCACTTCATTATGGACAACAAGCTTTTGAAGGATTGAAAGCTTATCGTTGTAAAGATGGTAGCATTAATTTATTCCGTTCAGATCAAAATGCGGCTCGCTTTGCACGCTCTTGCAAACGTTTATTAATGCCAGAATTTCCAGAAGATCGTTTTGTTGAAGCGGTAAAAGAAGTTGTTCGTGCAAACGAACATTGGATTCCACCATATGGAACAGGCGGAAGCTTATACATTCGACCATTAATGATTGGGGTAGGCGATACGATTGGTGTAAGCCCAGCTCCAGAATATATTTTTACAATTTTTGTAATGCCAGTAGGAGCTTATTTCAAAGGTGGCTTAACACCAACTAGCTTCGTAGTGAGTGAATATGACCGTGCTGCTCCTGTAGGAACTGGTGCTGCAAAAGTTGGAGGAAACTATGCAGCCAGCTTATTACCTGGTAAAGAAGCTAAAAAACGTCAATTTAGTGACTGTATTTATTTAGATCCATTGACTCATACTAAGATTGAAGAAGTTGGAGCTGCGAATTTCTTTGGAATTACTAAAGATAATCAATTCATTACTCCATACTCTCCATCGATTTTACCAAGTATTACAAAATACTCATTATTATGGTTAGCAGAACACCGTTTAGGAATGGTTGTGAAAGAAGCAGATGTATTCATTGATAAATTAGATGAATTTACAGAAGCTGGAGCATGTGGTACAGCAGCGGTTATTTCCCCAATTGCTGGTATCCAAAATGGGGATGACTTCCATGTATTCTATTCAGAAACAGAAGTAGGACCAGTCACTCGTCGTTTATATGACGAATTAGTAGGGATTCAATATGGGGATGTAGAAGCTCCAGAAGGTTGGATTCAAAAAGTATAATTTAAAATTTAACAAAATAAAAATCCTGTCAGTAATGTTACCGACAGGATTTTGTTTTGAATGATTATCTTGCAAAGCCGACAGCTTTTTCCATTTTACGAAGAGTTTTAGAGGCAACAGCGTTTGCTTTTTTAGCTCCTTCATCTAAAATCTCATCTAATTGTTTAGAGTTTAGTAATTCATAGTAACGTTGTTGGATTGGTTCCATTACAGCTACGATTGCTTCTGCTAAATCCGCTTTAAAAGTACCATATCCTGAATCTTTATAAGTTTCTACCAAATCTTCAATGCTACGGTTTGAAAATGCACTGAAGATTGTTAAAAGATTCGAAATTCCTGGTTTTTCAATTGGGTTGTATTCAATGACACCACTTGAATCCGTTACAGCACTTTTAATTTTTTTACGAATGATTGCTGGTTCATCTAACATGCTAATGTATTCTTTCACATTTGCATCTGATTTACTCATTTTTTTCGTAGGAGTTTGTAAGCTCATGACACGTGCTCCAGCTTTTGGAATAAATGGTTCTGGCATTTTTAATAATTCATTCCCGTTTCCATAGCGGCTGTTAAAACGAGCGACGAAGTCACGTGTTAATTCCATATGTTGTTTTTGGTCTTCCCCAACAGGAACAACTTCAGCATTGTATAAAACAATGTCTGCTACCATTAATGGTGGATAAGTTAATAAACCTGCAGATACTGATTGTTGTTTTTGAGATTTATCTTTGTATTGTGTCATACGTTCTAATTCGCCGACACCTACATTACATTGTACAATCCATGCAGCTTGAGCATGTGCTGGAACTTCAGATTGAACGAAAATCGTAGATTTTTCAGGATCTAATCCAATTGCTAAGTATAATGCAGCAAGGGAACGAGTTTGTTCTTTTAATTTTTTAGGGTCTTGTGGAACTGTAATCGCATGTTGATTTACGATACAGTATGTGCAGTCATATTCGTCTTGTAACGCAACGAAATTTTTCATCGCACCAATGTAGTTTCCAATTGTTGGGATAGCTGAAGGTTGTACTCCAGAGAAAATTTTCTTTTTAGTCATATATATTCTCCTTTAAAATTCAATGAATTAGTCTTATTATACCGTATTTTTGAAAAATTAACACAAAAAAATATGTTTTTGTTAGGCTCATCATAAGATAAGCAAATGTAGTGCTACTCGTAGAATAAATCTGTTATCATATGCTTAGTTTTCAAATTTTTGATAGAAATAAAAGGAGGTATTTCAAAATGCCGCAAAATCTTTTTAAAGAATTAGAACAATTAGAGCAAGTAGAAGCGATTGTTTTAGGAGGCTCTCGTGCAGGAGAGAATTATGATAAAGATTCTGATTATGATGTATATATTTATTTAACCGTACCAATAAGCGAAGGGATTAGGAAAGAAATTCTTAGTAAGTACTGTTCCTATATGGAAATTGGTAATCAATTTTGGGAATTAGAGGATGATTGTGTTTTAAAGAATGGGATAGAGATTGAATTGATCTATCGTTCACTAGATGGTTTTGATAAAGAGTTAGAGAACATAATTATGAATCATCAAGCTCAAAATTCTTATACAACCTGTATGTGGTATAATGTAATTCACAGTAAAATTCTCTATGACAAAGACGGACGCTTTGCTCAGTTGAAGAGTAAGTATCAGGTACCTTATCCAACTGAGTTAAAAAGGAATATTATTCAGAAACAAATGTTATTACTAGAACAGGGGATGCCAGCTTTTTCTAAACAAATTCAAAAAGTAATCAAACGTCAAGATTTATTAAGCATAAATCATCGAAGCAGCGAATTTTTTGCGTCTTATTTTGATTTATTGTTTGCACTTAATGAACAGCTTCACCCGGGAGAAAAACGAATGTTACAGTATGCTAAAGAGAGATGTACTCATTTACCAAAAGATTTTGAAGTGAATATTCAAGCGTATTTTCAAGCTCTTTACCGACCTGGTAAGAAAGAGGAAGCAGTAAAAGCATTGAATACTCTATTAGTTTATCTTAGAACACTAGTGGAAGAGTGTGAATAGAAAATAAAGAAATCAGAAGATTAATTTCTTCACACCCTAATATATTTTGGGAAGAAATAGTGGTGAAAATTTTTCCTTAAAAGGAATAGTATGAAGCTGTAATAGTGGAAGGTTATCGGATTATCCCTGAAATGTGAAAAAGGATATTACTTGACAAATGTTAAGAAAAGATTAAACCTTGAAATAATCGGATTTTAATGAAATACCTTTAGAGAGACTCCAAAAAATAATTTGTGAAAAAATTAAATTTTTACGAAAAATGTATAGATTTTATTCTAAAAATAATATATAATATAAAGCGTGATGAGCCCATCTAAACTAGCTCATCGAGAAGGAGCGATTTATGGTTACATTATATACATCACCAAGTTGTACTTCATGCCGTAAAGCACGTGCTTGGTTAGAAGAACACACTATCGCATATACTGAAAGAAATATTTTCTCTGAACCATTAACAATTGACGAAATTAAAAATATTTTACGTATGACGGAAGATGGAACAGAAGAGATTATTTCAACACGTTCAAAGGCATTCCAAGAATTAAACTTAGATTTAGATGAAGTTCCTTTGAATCAATTATTTGTTTTAATTCAAGAAAACCCAGGCTTATTACGTCGCCCAATTATGTTGGATGAAAAGAGATTCCAAGTAGGATATAACGAAGATGAGATTCGTCGTTTCTTACCTCGTGAAGTAAGAGCTTTTGAATTAGATCAAGCACAAAGATTAGTGAATTTTTAAGAATGAGGCACTGTAGAAATTTCTACAGTGTTTTTATTTTAGTTTTTATTAAAATTACTCTCTTTTCACTTGAAAAAAACAGCATAAGAGGAGTATGATGTAGAATACAAAAGGAAAAGGAGATGAGTATATGTTTTTAACAAAAGACATGACTGATGAGTTCCGTCAAAAATTTCAATCTGACGGACAAAAGAAAGTTGCACAACATGCAACTGTGAAAAATGGGATTCACGCTTCTAGCCAAAATGTAGAAGCAATCGTGAAAAACCCGCCCGTTTATTCCATTGATTTGGAACATGGAAAGGTGGCAAATCAAAAACAATCTGGGAGATGTTGGATGTTTGCTGCGTTAAACACGTTCCGTCATAAAATCTTTAATGAGTTTAAGCTAGAGGAATTTGAACTTTCTCAAAGCTATACTTTTTTCTGGGATAAATATGAGAAGGCGAATTTCTTCCATGAGAATATTTTAAAAACGGCTCATGAAGACATTACAAGTCGTAATGTTGCCTTCTTACTTCAAACACCACAACAAGATGGTGGCCAATGGGATATGATTGTTTCCATCTTTAATAAGTATGGTGTCGTACCAAAGGCAGTAATGCCAGAAAGTTTTAGTAGTTCAGCTTCAGGAGAGTTGAATAAATACTTAAACAAAAAACTTCGTGAAGATGCGAAAATTTTAAGAGATTTAGTAGCAGGGGGAGCTACTGAAGAAAAAATCTTGGAAGTTCGTAAACAATTGATGAAGGAAGTCTATGATTTATTAGCAATCAGTTTAGGAACTCCACCAGAAGTGTTTGATTTTTCTTATCGTGATAAAGATAAAGAATATCATCACTATGAAAATTTAACACCACAAACATTTTATAAACAGTTTGTTGGATTAGATTTAGATCAATATGTATCAATTATTAATGCGCCAACAGCAGACAAACCATACAATCGTTCTTATACAGTTGAAATGTTAGGAAACGTTGTTGGAGGAACTCCAGTTAAATATTTAAATGTGGAAATGGATACTTTCAAGAAACTTGCGATTCAACAATTAGAACAAGGGGAATCAATTTGGTTTGGTTGTGATGTAGGTCAATTCTCAGGTCGTGATACTGGATTAATGGCAATGGATCATTATGATTTGAAAGGTTTATTGGGATTAGACTTCAAACTTTCTAAAGCAGAACGTTTAGAATATGGTGAAAGTTTAATGACACATGCCATGGTATTAACTGGGGTAGATTTAGTAAATGGAAAACCAACTCGTTGGAAAGTAGAAAATAGTTGGGGAGAAAAATCTGGGGTTAATGGATTCTGGATGATGTCAGATGAATGGATGGATGAATTTACGTATCAAATCGTAGTTCGTAAAGAATTCTTAACACCAGAGCAATTAGCAGCATTTAATGCTGAACCAATCGTATTAGCACCATGGGATCCCATGGGTTCGTTAGCCTAGTATGAGGACGGAAATGACTTTTTTAATATAGTAGCGGAGGACGCAAGCAGCCTCGCTTTTGCGAGTCTCAATACTTGCGCTACTATAAAAAGTCATTTCCTTTTTTCTTTATAGTCCAAAAAATAATAAAAATTTAACCATTAAGAAGCAAGAGTTTTTAGGGAGAATATGGTATGATAGTGGCGTTATGGAAGGGAGAGAAGATAGTGGAAGTGGCAAGCATTTTTCAAGAAGCGCTAGAAAGTCAATGGCAACAATTGCCAACGTATCGTCTGTTAGTGTTAGGCGAGGCTGGTGTTGGAAAAACAACGTTGATACAATCTTTATTTGATTTAAAGAAAAACGAAAATATTCCACAATTTCAAGTGGATGAGGTTTCGTTATTACAGGAACTTCCAACTTCATTCAATTATGATGCATGTATTTATTGTCTGAATGGTTCTAGCAATGACTTTTCTCTTGAAACAAAAGAATCGTTATTCAGAATTGCTAACCATCTCCCAACGATTATTGCCTTAACGCAATCCATTGGTACAAAAGCTGAACAATTTCAAAGTCAGTTAGTGGATTTATCACTTCCTGTAAAAGGCATTATTAATGTTATGGCAAAACCTTATCCCATTTATGAATCAGTCCATCTTCCTTCATTTGGATTAGAAGAAATGTTGGATTTATTATATGAATGTGTAGACGGGGATAAAGTAGCGACTCTTATTAGTTTGCAAAAAATTGATTGCAAGAAAAAATTATATTTAGCGAAACAGACTGTGGAAGAAGAAATGAATCGTATTTTTCAAGCTTCTACAGATGCACGTCAAGTATTCAGGCAGTTAGTGGAAGTTTTAGGGAAAGTTTTTGCTTATTTTGGAAATGAAATAGAAGCTAATCGAGTGATGGAAGTGCTGGAAAATCTTTATCAGCGAAAATTCCAATCGTATCAAGAATTATGTTTTGTACATCAACAATCGTATTATTTAGTGATGATACTAAGCGCTTGTTGTTATAGTGGAATTGAAATGATGGCATTATTATCGAAAAAAGAAAATTCATTTACGATTCAGGAAAGTAGTATTTTACTGGAAACGAAAATTGCGAGTCGTATGAAGCAAGGAAAGCATAATGCAGAAGTTCAAGCGTTTATTGTAAAACATGGATTAGAACTTGAAGAACCAAGCATTCAAAAACCTGTGATCCATGTGCCGATGAAAAAGAAAACGTTGTTTGAGAAAATTCAAAAGCAATCTCGTCAGTTCATGCACCATTCCTTAGATGCCTTTAGTAAATGGGCGAGAAAATAAAAGAAAAATCGAATAAAGCATTAGTTTTTTTAGGAAAAGTAGGATACAATAGAGAAGATAGATTTCTTCAAGAAGAGAATTAGTATAGGAGGAAGAAATATGTTCAAAGATGTAAATGAACAAATTTTAAAATTAATCGAAAAAAATAGTCGCTTAACAACAGAAGAAATTGCGACTTTATTAGCGATTGAACCGGATGAAGTTCAAAGAAGAATTCAAGAATTAGAAGACCAAAAAGTGATTTGTGGCTATCACACATTAATTAACTGGGAAAAAACAGATGATGTCAATGTATCTGCGATTATCGAGTTAAAAGTAAACCCTCAACGAGGAATGGGATTTGATCGTATTGCAGAAAAAATTTATCATTTCCCTGAAGTAGAAGATTTATATTTAATGTCTGGTGGATATGATTTTATGGTGAAATTGAAAAAGGCACCAATGAGAGATATTGCAGCGTTTGTATCTAGTCGTTTATCTGTTATTGATGAAGTACAATCAACTACAACACATGTTGTATTAAAACAATATAAAGACCATGGCACAATGTTTATTGGAAAGACTGGAGATAAACGGATGGTGGTTACTCCATGATTGAATCATTATTAAGTCATAAAGTAACAGGAATTAAACCATCTGGAATTCGTCGTTTCTTTGATATTGCCAATGAATTAGAAGATGTTATTAGTTTAGGGGTAGGGGAACCAGATTTTGATACTCCTTGGCATGTAAGAGAAGAAGGGATTTATTCTCTTCAAAAAGGAAGAACTTTTTACACAGCCAATGCCGGTTTGAAAGAATTACGTCAAGAAATTTGTCGTTATATCGAACGTAAACAAGGAGTTACTTATAATCCAATGACGGAGGCTCTTGTAACGATTGGAGGAAGCGAAGCAATTGATTTAGCAATGCGAGCTTTATTAAATCCAGGAGATGAAGTGATTTTCTGTGAACCTTGTTATGTATCATATTTACCATGTATTGTGTTGTCGAATGGAGTACCTGTAAGAATTCCTCTTAAAGAGGAAAATCAATTCCGTTTAACTCCGGAAGAATTAGAAGCAGCGATTACTCCAAAAACAAAAGCAATCGTCCTGTCTTTTCCAAATAATCCGACAGGAGCGGTGATGAGTCGTGAAGACTTAGAAGCGATTGCAAAAGTAATTTTAAAACATAATATCGTTGTGATTTCAGACGAAATTTATTCTGAATTAACGTATACAGGAAATCGTCATGTAAGTATTGTGGAAATTGAAGGGATGAAAGAAAGAACCGTTTTAATCAATGGGTTCTCAAAAGCTTTTGCGATGACTGGATGGAGAATGGGGTATACTCTAGCTCCTGAAGTGTTGATGAAACAAATGATTAAAATTCATCAATTTACGATTATGGCAGCACCAACGACAAGTCAATATGCGGGGATTGATGCTTTGAAAAATTGTGATGATGATGTGATTGAAATGCGAGAAAGTTATAATCAACGCAGACGTTATTTATTGAAAAAAATGGAAGAATTAGGGATTCCATGTTTTGAACCATTTGGAGCGTTTTATATTTTCCCAAATATTTCTCAATTTGGCATGACTTCTGAGGAATTTGCGACGAAATTAGTGCAAGAAGAACGTGTAGCGGTTGTTCCGGGATCTGCCTTTGGTGAAAGTGGAGAAGGATTCGTTCGAATTTCTTATGCCTACTCATTAGATAGTTTGAAAAAAGCAATCGAACGTCTAGAAAGTTTTATTCATAAATTGAGAAGCGGTCACATTTCGTAAAATAAAACTCCTGTCACTTCAAGATGACAGGAGTTTTTGAATGTAAAAATTTAGTCTTTATTGAAAATACCTGTTGATAAATAACGTTCACCAGTATCTGGTAGAAGTGCAACAACAGTTTTGCCTTTTCCAAGTTTTTTCGCAACACGTAATGCCGCAGCAACTGCAGCACCTGATGAAATTCCTGTTAGAATTCCTTCAGTAGCAGCTAATTTTTTAGCTGTTTCAATCGCTAATTCACTTGTAATTAGTTCGAAATCATCGATAACTTCTTTATCGATAATACTTGGTAAGAATCCAGCGGAAATTCCTTGGATACGGTGTTTTCCTTTTTGTCCTTTTGAGATAAATGGAGCTTCTTCAGGTTCTACTCCAATAATTTGAACAGCAGCATTTTTTTCTTTTAAAGCACGACCGACACCTGTAATAGTTCCACCTGTTCCGATACCGGCAACAAATGCGTCAGGTGTTTCACCATCGAAGGCTTGAATAATTTCTTGACCAGTTGTTTGATAGTGAATGCTTGGGTTAGCTGGGTTGTCAAATTGTCTTGCCCAGAAATAACCAGGTTGTTGAGATAATTCTTCTGCTTTTTGAACGGCAGCTCCGAATCCTTCGGCAGCAGGTGTTAATAATACTTCTGTACCATATGCTGCCATTAATTGACGGCGTTCGATAGACATTGAGTCTGGCATAATTGTAATGACTTTATAGCCTTTAGCTGCTCCAACTAGGGATAAGCCGACTCCAGTGTTCCCAGAAGTTGCTTCTATAATCGTATCTCCTGGTTTTAGCTGGCCTTCTCTTTCAGCAGTTTCAATAATATTGAGTGCGATACGGTCTTTAACAGAACCACCAGCGTTAAAAGCTTCTACTTTCACGTAAATATCTGCACTATCTGCATCTGTTAAACGATTTAGTTTAACAAGGGGTGTATTACCGATTAATTCAGTAATATGGTTTACTCTTTTTGACATAAGGATACCTCCAAAATATTTAATTGGGCAACTTTGAAGGGCTGCTTAAGGGGTATTTTAGACCTGTATTTTGACAAAAACAAGAGATTTGCTTGAAAAAATTAAAAGAAAGGGGTGTTTTTATGAAAAAATATCCGAAAACAATGGGAAAGATTCAAGAATTAATGGATAATGGCGTTTATCCAGGATTTAGTGTTGCTTTTATTGAAGGAGAAGAAGTAGAAAAGATAGTTGAAGGGACGCTTACAAAAGGGGACAATGGTAAACCTGTCGAAGATGGATTGTTCTATGACCTTGCTTCTGTTACAAAAGCATTTGTAACAAGTACCTTATTAGTACAAATGGTCGAAAAGAAGGAAATTGATTTAGACCAATCTATCACTAAATGGTTTCTAAATGCTGATGAGAGAGTTACTCTTCGACATTTAATTACGCATACTTCAGGATTATGGGGATATATTGAAAATCGTAATGAATTAACTTCGGATGCTTTAATTGAAGCTTTGTCGATTTTGCCTGTGACAGAAACATTTCACCATACAGTAAAATATACGGATACAGGATTTGTTTTAGCAGGAATTATTTTAGAAAAAGAATTTGGCAAACCAATTGCGGATTTATTTGACGAAAGAATTGCTCGTCCGTTGAAACTTACTGCTTCATATGGACCATTGCCTAGTGAGGATTGCGTGCCAACAGCTTATGAAGAAAGACGTGGAAAATTATTACAAGGAGAAGTACATGATCCAAAAGCAAACATTTTACAAAGAAGATGTGGAAGTGCCGGACTATTTGCGACATTGGATGATTGTATCACTTTAGTGCAATTATATTTAAATGACGGAAAGTTGGGAGAATTTGAATACTGTAGTGCAGAGATGATGCAAAGTTTATTGAAGGACTGGACACCGACGAGACAAGCAGGGCGTTCACTTGGATGGGATATGGACCGAGTGGGAGAACAAATTTGGTTAAGACATACCGGATTTACGGGGACAACAGTATTGATGAACTTAAGAACAAAACAAGGAATGATTTTATTAACAAATCGTATCCATCAATATGAAGATACGCCATCTTATAATCGATTAAGAGAAGAATTGATTCAGATTTATGAGCATGAGGCGTAGCGCAAAAGGACTTCTTGAATATAGTAGCAATAGACGTCAGCAGCCTCGCTTTGGTGAGTCTCGTGTTACTATAAGAAGTCTTTTGTGCTTTAACGGGAGTTTATGAGAGTACGTTAGTAATAATTTAAACTTTAAAGGAAATAAAAAAGATGTCGAATCGACATCCACGTATGAAACGTTGTTTACGGACAAGCCTTATTTTAACTTGCGTGTTGTTCTGAATAGTTCCACACTGAAAGTATACAATAGACAGTTTAAAATGTAAACGTTTTTTGTTAAAATGAAACTGCGAATAATTTCTTGAAGAGGTGGGAAATATGAGGAAAAATTACTCCATTGGATTAGATATTGGGACAAATAGTGTTGGGTATAGTGTTATTTTTGATGACAATTATAAAGTTCCCGTAAAAAAAGTAAAAGTTTTAGGAAATACTAATAAAAAATCTATTCGTAAAAATTTAATGGGTTCCGTATTGTTTGATAGTGGTGAAACAGCGATGGCTCGTCGAATGAAGCGTACCAATCGTCGTAGAATTGAACGAAGAAGGAATCGAATCCGTTATTTACAAGAAATTTTCGCGCCATTTATGATGCACGTGGATGAAAATTTCTTTGCGAGATTACAAGATTCATTTTTATGGGAAGAGGATAAACCACATAGTAAATATCCATTTTTTGGAAATGTTGAACAAGAAGTTGCCTTTCATGATAACTATAAAACAATCTACCATTTAAGAAAAGAATTAGCAGATGGAAAAGAAAAAGCTGATTTACGTTTAGTTTATTTAGCTTTAGCTCATATCGTTAAGTTTAGAGGGCATTTTTTAATTGGAGGAAATGTAGATGTTGAAAACAATGATATTCAACAGTTGTTTGATGAATTTTTAGCTAGCTATAGTGCCTATTTTGAAGATGTTTCTGTGCTAGAAAAGAAAATGGAAGTAAGAGGCATTTTAACTGAGAAAATTAGTAAATCTGCTAAAAAAGATAAAATTGTACAGACATATACGATTGATAAAAAGAGTCCATTGATTGAATTTTTAAAATTAATTGTAGGTAACTCAGGCGAATTTAAAAAGATTTTTGAGCTAGATGAAAAATCTACTCTTCAATTTTCTAAAGAAAATTATGAAGATGACCTAACTGCATTATTGGAACAAGTTGGAGATGAAGTAGCGGATGTATTTCTAGCTGCTAAGAAAGTTTATGATAGTGTTGTTCTAGCGAATATTTTATCAATTAAGGATAAAAATACAAAAGCTCCTCTATCTGCTGCAATGATTGAGAGATATGACAATCACCAAGAAGAGTTAGCAGAATTGAAACAGTTTTTCAAAGCAACTTTGGAACGAGAAACATACAAAGAATTCTTCAATGGCCCTAAAAAAGATGGTTACGCAGGATACATTGATGGAAGTACCACTCAAGAGACTTTTTATAAACAATTGAAAAAGTTATTTGAAGCAACAGAAGCTCCAGAATTATTCAAAGAAAAATTAGAACGAGAAGACTTTTTAAGAAAACAACGTACTTTTGATAATGGATCAATTCCCCATCAAATTCATCAAAAAGAATTCGAAGCCATTATTGAACGACAAGGTGTTTTTTATCCATTTTTATTAGAAAATAAAGATAAATTAGTTCAAATATTTGAATTTACAATTCCATATTATGTTGGACCTTTAGCGAAAAATCAACAAAGTCCATTTGCCTGGGCGACTTATCATTCTGATGAACCTATTCGTCCGTGGAATTTTGACGAAATTGTCGATACAAAAGCTGCTGCAGAAGAATTTATTCATCGTATGACAAACTATGATATTTACTTACCAGATCAAAAAGTATTGCCAAAACATAGTTACTTATATGAATTGTTTGCGGTCTATAATGAATTAACTAAAATTCAATTTGTGGATGATCAAGGAAAAGCTTCTTACTTTAATGCAAAAGCTAAGAAAGCAATTATTGATAATGTGTTTAAAAAAGAACGTAAAGTTACGGTTGAAAAACTAATGAACTATTTAAAAATCGCATATGCTGATTTTAGAATAGAAAAAATTGAAGGGTTAAGTAAAGAAACCAAAGCCTTTAATGCTTCATTAGGAACGTATCATGATTTGTTAAAATTAAAAGTGGATAAAGACTTTTTAGATAATGAAGCTAATCTACCGATTATTGAAGATATTATTTTAACATTAACGATTTTTGAAGATCGAAAAATGATTCGTGAACGTTTAAGTCAGTATAAAACTTATTTTGACGAAAAAGTGATGAAACGATTAGAAAGACGCCACTATACTGGATGGGGAAGATTGTCTAAAAAATTAATTGATGGAATTAGAGATAACGGGAAAACAATTTTAGATTATTTGAAAGATGATCCTGCTGGAAATCGTAATTTCATGCAATTAATTCGAGATGATTATTTAACCTTTAAGAAACAAATTACCGAAGCTCAGGTAGTTGGAGAAGTAGATAGCTTAGTCGAACAAGTTCAGTCTCTTGCTGGAAGCCCCGCTATTAAAAAAGGCATTTTACAAACTATGAAAATTGTAGATGAACTTATTAAAATTATGGGATATAAACCAACCAGCATTGTCATAGAGATGGCTAGAGAAAATCAAACGACTGCTCAAGGGTTGAAACAATCAAGAACAAGATTTAAGAAAGTGTCGGAAGGCTTGAAATTACTATCTAGTAAACTTCTAGAAGACCATAATATTACAAACAAGGAATTGTTGAAGGAAAAACTATACTTGTATTGCTTGCAAAATGGTAAAGATATGTATATTGATCAACCACTAGAAATTACTCGTTTAAGTGATTATGATGTGGATCATATTATTCCTCGTAGTTTCTTGCCGGACGATTCCATTGATAATAAAGTATTAGTTAGCTCTAAAGAAAATCGAGGAAAATCTGATGATGTTCCAAGTATAGAAGTTGTGAAGCGTATGGATGCTTACTGGAGAGTTTTATTAAATGCAAAATTAATGAGTGAATCTAAATATAATCGATTAACAAAGGCACGTCATGGGGGATTAACCGATAGAGATAAAGAAGGATTTATTCATCGACAATTAGTCGAAACTCGACAAATTACAAAACATATCGCAAGAATGTTAGATGAAAGATGGAATTCAAGTATAGATGAATCGGGTAAGAAAATCTATGAAGTGAAAATTGTAACCTTAAAATCTAGTTTAGTAGCTAATTTTAGAAAAATGTTTGCACTGCCAAAAATTCGCGATTTGAATCATTATCATCATGCGCACGATGCATATTTAAATGCTATCGTGGGAAATCTTTTGATTAAAAAATATCCAAAACTAGCTCCTGAATTTATATATGGACAACATTTGCATCTAAGTCGTAAGTCGAATGAAGAAGAAAAAGCTACTAAAAAAGTTTATCTATATTCAAATGTATTGAAATTTTTACAAGAGGATGGAGAACAGAAAGATTCTCAAGGGAATGTGTTTTGGAATAAGAATCAACATATTGGAATGATTAAGAAAGTTATCTTTAATAACCAAGTAACTGTTGTGAAGAAAACGGAGATTCAGTCCGGTGGATTTACCAATGAAACAGTCGAGAAAAAAGGAACTTCTGATAAACTACTTCCACGTAAAAATGGATGGGATACGAATAAATATGGTGGTGTCGGAAGTCCAAAAATTGCTTATTCTGTTCTGTTTGAATATGAAAAAGTTAAAGGTAAGAAACATGTTAAAGTAAAAGATATTATTGGAGTATCGATTATGAATCAAAAACGATTTGAAGATAATCCTAATGTGTTCTTTGAAGAATCAGGCTATACAAATGTAAAAGAAAATTCTATTTTGATTCTTCCTAAATATACTTTGTTTGAATTGGAAGATGGTAAAAGACGTAGAATAGCGAGTC
The DNA here is from genome assembly GCF_963545075.1 of uncultured Granulicatella sp. Lineage (GTDB taxonomy): Bacteria > Bacillota > Bacilli > Lactobacillales > Aerococcaceae > Granulicatella. Next base: position 1,699 of record NZ_CAUUHX010000020.1, on the reverse strand, counting down.
ACCAAGAATTACAAAAAGCAAATGAATTTACAATATCTAAAGATTCCACACTATTGTTATATCATGCAATTCATAGAGATGATGAACAAAACAAGGAACATCGTGAATATTTAGAACAGCATCGTTCAGAATTTAAAGAGTTGTTTGACTTTATTATTGGAAGATCCGAACAATGGATTGTTAAACCGACAGCAGTAGAAAAATTAAAGAAAATAATGGAGAAAAATTATGAAAAAGCTTCTATTGATGAACTTTCAACAGCCATTTTATCTCTATTAACGTTTACTCAAGCAGGAGCATCGGCAGCTTTTCAATTTTTTGGAGAACAAATCGATCGACAACGTTATACAACGGTTACGGAAATTTTAACAGGAACATTAATTTATCAATCAGTTACAGGATTTTATGAAACAAGAATAGATTTGAAACTAGAAAAGTAATATAATCTACCTGTTCATGTAAAATATCAAATATAAAAAATGGAATTATTCAGAACTGAAGTCTAGCTAGGACGAATGGTGCGATTACGAAACCACGCGGGGAATTTGAAGCGTGAGGTTTTAGAGCTGTGTTGTCCTGAATGGTTCCAAAATTGTAAGAACGTGGCTCGAACGAATACGTTGGTTTTAGAGCTGTGTTGTTCTGAATGGTTCCAAAATACAAGAATTGTACAAACATTTGAAAGCATTGTTTTAGAGCTGTGTTGTTCTGAATGGTTCCAAAATTTATTTAATTATTTAAATATGCACAGATATGTTTTAGAGCTGTGTTGTTCTGAATGGTTCCAAAATTAATATGAATGAGTTAGACCAAATAATTTAGTTTTAGAGCTGTGTTGTTCTGAATGGTTCCAAAATTTCACAAATTACCAAAGAACTAAAAGAAAAGTTTTAGAGCTGTGTTGTTCTGAATGGTTCCAAAATCTCGAACGTAACTACTCCATCACGACCAGCGTTTTAGAGCTGTGTTGTTCTTTCTAGTTTCAATTATTATTTATCTTGTATTTTGTAAGATAATAGAGTAAGGTATGTGTATAGTTCCAATGTTTCTAAGAATTAATTTATTGCATTTTAAAATTTTTAGAATGGTATATTTCTGAGTTTTTCTAAGAATTAAATCTAGAAAAGAGAATATAGGAAATGTTTTATAGCGTGTTGTTCTGAATAGTTCTAAAATAATAAAATGTACTTTTGTTAGTTTTAAAGAAATCGTGTTCTGATTTTATTTAATGAGGAGCAAATCATGATGTCGAATCGTTGTTTACGGATGAGTATTGTTTTTACCGATATTTATAAATTCAATCATATCAGTGTAAATTAGATACATTAGATACATTGTGATTTGTAGTCCGATTTAAGTAATAAAAAATTAGAACAATAATAATCATAGCGGACTGATGATTATGAGGTAGTTAAAGATAATGTTAGTAAAACTTCTTATAGCTTTTGAAAGTGAAAGCTGTAAGAAGTTTTTTATTACGAATAATGTTTATAAACGATTTTTATATTTTTTAAAATTTCTATCTAATTTATTAAATAAAAAGTGGAAAGGTTCCAAAAGGAAGATTTATTCGATTGAATTAAAAACGAAATAATAGTTTATTTCCTTTTAATGACGGTGTTGTTCTGAATTGTTTTTATGTGAAATTGGTAAATTCTCAATCTAAATTCTAGTTTAGAAATCAGTTGAATTTAGTCTG
>NZ_CAUUHX010000019.1:0-29566 GCF_963545075.1 uncultured Granulicatella sp. | reverse complement strand
TACAAAAATAGATATAATAAAAAGAGTTAGAGGATAACCCCTAACTCTTTTTTAATTGAACAATGTAGCGCTGTAGTACGAGCATGAGACTGCAGGGCTGCTGCCGTCCTAGTACTACCTCAATCAAGTCAATTCTTTTAACCTAATTCATCAGTTAAAAGAACCAATTCTTCTACATATTCTCCAATTGTATCAATTGTATTTCTCAATGGTTCATCCGTAGAAACATCTACCCCCGCAGCCTTAGCAAGCTCTTCTGCAGTTTTAGAACCACCCATTTTAAGAACTTCTACCCATTCAGCTGCTTTTTCAGGATTCTCTTGAATCATTTTGGCAACTTGAGTTCCGATTGTTAGCCCAGCAGAATAAGTATAAGAATATAATCCCATATAATAATGTGGCTGTCTCATCCAAGTTAATTCTGCTCCCTCTGTTAACACTACAGAATCTCCCCAGAATTGTTCTAATGTCTGGCGATAAATTTGGTTTAATGTTTCTGCATCTAAATTTTTACCTTCATCAACTAATCGATATACTTCTCTTTGATAGTGAGCTTCTAATAAATGTGTAACAAAATTATGGTAATAAGTTTTACCAATAATTTGAGAAATGATCCAACGTTTCATTCTAGTATCTGTTGCATTTTGTAATAAATAATTTTCCACTAGTAATTCATTGGCAGTCGATGGCGCTTCAACAAAGTACATAGAAGGTCTAGATAATTGAATATTTTGATGTTGATGTGCTAATTGGAAATGTCCAGCATGCCCTAATTCATGTGCTAATGTCATTACATCATTCATACCTTCTGTAAAGAACATTAAAATAAATGAATTTGCCCCATACGGTGACGCACAAAATGCTCCTGTACGTTTTCCAATTGTTTCCGCATAATCAATCCATCGCTCATCAAAAGCTCTCTTCATAATTGAAAGATAAGATTCTCCTAGCGGTTTTAACCCATCTAAAATATAAGCTTTCGCTTCTTCATAGCTCACTTTTGGTGCGAAATGAGGATCTACTTCCAATTTTAAATCTTCATAACGTACTTCATCTAATTGGTAAATTTTTCCAATTAATTGAGCATAGCTTCTCATAATCGGTGCTAAATGTTCCATAATTAAATCAATTTGGCGATTGTATAATTCTCTCGAAACTTTTTGGCGATCTAATAAATAATCAATCACTGAATCGAATCCTCTTAAAGTAGCCATAGTTTTTTCTTTTTGAACTTGTGCATTATATGCAGAAGCTGTACTATGTTCATATTTACGTAATGTATTTGAAAATACTTCAAAAGCTTTTCTTCTGACACTTGTGTCTTCGTCTGACTCTAAACGTTTTTCAAAACTATTATACGTCATTTCAAACTCTTTTCCGTCAACTTCAAAATTAGGGAATTGAATATCTTTGAATTTAATATCATTGTAGTTTTGATAAGGGAAATCCAATGTATTTCCTAATGCTGCTAAGACTGATTCCACTTCTTTAGATAATAAATGTTGTTTATCTGCTAATAATCTTTCCAGATAAATCGTATTTTCAGGATTTTTTGAAGCTTCTGCTAATAACGCTTCATCTAATTGACTTAATTCAGGAGAGAAGAAACTTAATTTTGCATCGTATTCTGCTACTACATTTCTTGTTTTTGCTAAACGATTTTGTGCTTCTCTATCCTTTGTATTCGCATTAACTGCTAAACTTGCATATTGAACAATTTTTCCACGTAATTCCAAAATTTCACGATAATCTGCTAAACTTTGATGAATCGCTTCTACACTGTTTAATTGATTTTCGAAATTTTTACAGAATTTTTCAACTAATTGTTTATAGAATTCAATCGATTGTTTATAGTCCTCTTCTGTTTTAAATAATAATGATAAATCCCATGTTTGTTCTACTGGAACTTCTGTTCTTGCTTTCATGTTACCACCTCTTTATAGAATAGTTCTATTGTAGACCGAATTGAAAAGCCTGTCAAAATTATTTCAAACAAAAAAATAGAGGCTAGAAAATTCCTAACCTCTTTCTTAATTAATAAAATTATAGTTTTACAACGTTAGCTGCTTGAGGACCACGTGCGCCTTCTTCAACTTCGAATTCAACAGCTTGGCCTTCGTCTAATGATTTGTATCCTTCTGATTGGATAGCTGAGAAGTGTACGAATACGTCACTTCCGTCTTCGCGTTCAATAAATCCAAAACCTTTTTCTGCGTTAAACCATTTTACTTTACCTTGTTCCATGAACATTTTCCTCCTTGTGCCAAAAGCACGGTTATTCATATTTCTGCCTGTGGTTCAAAAAGGAGTTCTTAAATCCCATTTATTTCCCTAACAAAAACACTATAGTCAGTATAGCACAATTGAAAGCCTTTTACAAGCCTATTTCCGAACAAATTTAGAAAAGCTCTCAAATGATTCCTTAATAAAATAATGAAAAGAGTGAAAAAATACGAAAAATTTTCACTCTTTTCATTTAAAATGTTATGGTTTTTCAGACAATTGTTTGATTTGTTGTTCCAACTGTTCAATTTTCAATTCTTGTCTCTGAATTTGATCTTTTAATTGAATAAATTCTTCTCGATAAGCCTCAATTGGGGCTTTTGAACGCTTAGATACCGTATTAAATAAATAAACGACTCCAAACAATACAATGATAATGAATAATAAATAAAGCCAACTAGTATTTTTTCTTGAATATTTAGCAAGCGAATCGCCAAACTCTTTCAATTCATCATTTTGTGGACTTAGGTTATGTTTTGTCATTTCCTTCTATCCCCCTTCATTTCCATTTATCATAGGAAGTATACCATAAAGTTTAAGAAAACGGTAATCCCTTGGATAATTGTGTCATTGTTTCAAATCTTTCTCCAACTAATCCTTCATCACATACAACGATGAGAATATCGCCAGGTCGCATAATCGTATCCCCACGAGTAATTTCTTCTTTTGCTCCTCTTCTTACAGTTGCAATAACGATATCTTTCGGCCATGGAATATCTCGAATCATTTTTCCAACTAATGGACTTTCTACCATTACTGGGACTTCGAAAGTTGTTCGTTTTCCTTTTGTTTCATGTGGATGTTCTGAATCTAAGCGTTCCGCTAAAATTTCATAAATAGGACCCATCTTCAAGTAGTCAGCTACAATATAAGCTGTTAACGTACAGATTCCCAGCGGCATTAATTGGTTTAATCCTCCAACCATTTCCGTTACAAGTAACAATGCTGTTAATGGAGCTTTCCCAATTGCTGAGAAATATCCTGCCATTGCAAAGAAAACAAAACTTACTCGTAAACTAGGATCTACTCCAAAGAATTGAATTAATACTTCTGCATACACTAAGCCTAGCAATGCACCTAGAGAAAGAATTGGAAGGAAAATCCCTCCAGGTAATCCTGTCCCATAAGAAAGCATTGAATAAAATAAACGAAGAATAAATAAAAATGCTAAAAATTGTACGGTATGATTTTCATGAAGTAATTCTAAAATCATTTCACCGCCTCCACCTAATACATGTGGATTCCATAACCCTAATGGAATAATGGCAATAAAGGCAACCATACAGTAGTAATAATTTGGAATAAACGGAAATAATTTCCCATAAATCGTTGGCAATTGCAAAGTATAATGATGATAAACCCATCCAAATAAACCTAAAACAATTCCTAATAAAATAACATAACCATAATGACTCATTGGAAAGATTTGATCATTTCCTAAATTTAAAGAAGGACGTGCTCCAAAAATATTTAACGATACGAAATTCGAAACGATAGCAGCTGTTAATGTTGTTAAAGCAACTAATGGACTAAATGTATGATGAACTTCTTCTAGCACAAACATTAACCCAGCAATTGGTGCGTTAAACGCTGCTGCTAATCCTGCTCCCGCCCCACTTGAAATAAATATATTTTTTTGAACTCGATTACTTTTTAACCCTTCAGCTACCCCTTGAGCTACAGAAGCTCCTAATTGAATCGAGGGGCCTTCTCTTCCTAATAGCAATCCTGAACCAATTGAAATAAATCCTGCAACGAATTTTTTCCAACAAACAGACCACCAATTCATATCCATCTTACCTTGTAATTGTAGCTCTACTTGTGGAATCCCACTTCCTTTAATATCAGGCTCACTTTTAACAATTTGTCCTAAAATAACAGCCATAATCATAGAAAAAATAATCCATACCGGTAGCCATTGAGGAGAGCCTTGCAAATAAGAATAAACAACAATGACTCCTTCTAATGTTTTTCCAAGAAATAAACGGAATAAACTAACGGTTGTTCCAACTAGTATTCCAATGATAGCACCTATTGCAATATAACTGCTCTTCCCAAATTGTTTACTATTAAACAATCCCACTTTAAAACATCCTTTCAATTCTAATTATTTCCATTATACCAAATTCCATTAGAATAAAAACTGTAAATCTAAAATGATATGAAATTTCTATACAAAAAAGCAGACACTTGTCAAAAATGTCTGCCTTCACCTTATTAAGCTTCTTGATTAAAATCTGCTTCGTCTAATTCTGCCATTAATTGGTATAATTTTTCTTCTGTTAGTGCTTCTTTTTCTTCTTTTTCAAAAACTCGGATAATTTTTCCACGATGCATCATCATTAAACGATTTCCATATCTTAATGCATCTGATAAATTATGCGTAATCATTAAAGCTGTTAATTGTTTTTCTTCAATAATTTCCTTTGTTAATTGCATAATTTTTCTCTGTGTTTTTGGATCTAGTGCAGCAGTATGTTCATCTAGTAATAATAATTCAGGAGTTCGTAATGTTGCCATTAACAGTGAAACTGCCTGTCTTTGTCCTCCAGATAATAATCCAATTTCTGCGTCCAATCGTTCTTCTAATCCTAATTGTAAAGGAGTTAATAATGCTTTAAATTGTTCTAATTCTTCAGCTGTATATCCTTTTCTTAATCCTCGTTTTAATCCTCTTCTTAATGCTAACGAAAGATTTTCTGCAACAGTCATACGAGGCGCTGTTCCTTGAAGTGGATTTTGGTAAACACGGCTAATATATTTTGCTCTTTCATATTCAGCTGTTTGTTCAACTGCTGCATCTCCCATATAAATATGTCCTTTATCTAATGGAAAACTTCCTGAAATGGCATTTAGAAAAGTTGATTTTCCTGCACCATTTCCCCCAACAATTGTAATAAAATCCCCTTTATGAATCGTTAAGTTAATATCAATCAATGCATCATGACTTCTATTTGTATTTGGGTAAAATGTTTTATGAACATTTTCTATTCTAATATCCATCTTCTACCTCCTATTGTACACTTTTACGGTGACTAATTTTATAAATCGCTTGTTTAATTTGCGGAATTGTTAAGCAAATAGCGATTAATGCTGCAGATAATAATTTGAAATCATTTGGATCAAAAATATTTAATCGTAAAATTGACGCTTGTAATAAACGATAAATAATCGAACCAAAAATAATACATACTAATCTTCCTACGAATGATTCATCCGCAAAAATCACTTCTCCAATAATAATCGCTGCTAAGGCAATAACAATGGTCCCTAAACCAGAGTTCACATCTGCATAACCATTATTTTGAGCTAAAACAGCTCCCGCCATCGCAATTAACGCATTAGATAACATTAAACCAAATACTGTCATTTGATTTGTGTTAATTCCTAGAGAAATGGCCATTTTTTCATTATCCCCTGTAGCAATTAATGCTTGACCAATTTCAGTTGCGAAAAAGACATACATCGCTACAATAAGAATTCCAACAAATACAATCCCGATTAAAATAATATCAAAATACTTTGGTAATTCCATTCCCTCTAAAAAACTAAAAATCGTTTTGTAATTTAATAAGGATAAATTTGGACGACCCATAATTCTTAAATTCACAGATAATAACCCTGTCATTGTTAAAATTCCTGCTAATAAGCTAGGTAATTTACAAACTGTAATTAAAAATCCTGTGACATATCCTGCTAACGCTCCAACAAACATGGCAATAAACGTTGCTAACAGTGGATGTACTCCATGTTGAATACACATCACACAAGTTGCTGCCCCTAATGGGAAGCTTCCTTCCGTTGTCATATCTGCAATATTTAAAATTCGAAAACTAATAAATAAACCTAATGATAAAATTCCCCAAAGTATCCCTTGAGAAATTGCTGAAATAATTAAATCCATATTTCCCTTCCTTTTCTATAAAATATATGTATACAAAACTCTTAGATAACTATACCTTATTCAATCAGTATTCGCTATCATTATATGTCATTTATTTTAATCATCATTAAGGGAGATGAACTTTATGTCCTCTCCCTTAACAATGATGTGTGAACTCTCTAGACTTTTTTTATTTTAAATTATTTTTTAGCAGTAACTTTTTGTGCTTTTTGAGCAATATCTGCTGGAATTGTAATTCCTAATTCTTTCGCTTTTTCTTCATTTAAGTAGATGACACCTTCATTTGCTAATTTAATTGGTGTATCTGCTGGTTTAGCACCTTTTAATACTTCTACAACCATTTTAGCTGTTTCTACACCAATTTGGTATTGATCCACACCTAAACCTAATACTCCACCATCAGCAACCATTGTATCAGCTGAAGGGAATACTGGAATTTTTTTAGCATCTGTTGCTTTTACAACTGTAGCCATTGCACTTGCAATTGTATTGTCGATTGGAACAAAGATTGCTTCTACTTGGCTTGCTAAACTTTCAGTTACTTGTTGAATATCGTTTGTGTTTGCAATTGTTGCTACTTTTACTTCTAACCCTAAAGCTTTTGCATCTTCTTCTGCTTGTTTAGCTTGTTTTACTGAGTTATCTTCACTTGATGTATATAAAATACCAACTGTTTTTAATGTTGGAACAACTTGTTTCATAATTTCTAATTGTTGTTTAATTGGTGTACGGTCACTAACACCTGTGATGTTATTTCCTGGTTTTTTCTCATCTTTAATTAATCCTGCTTCTACTGGATAAGTAATCCCACCCATTACGATTGGAATATCTTTTGTAACATTTGCTAATGATAATGTTGCAGGTGTTGTAATCCCAACAATCACATCATTTTTGTTAGAAACTAATTTTTCACTCATTGATGCTAAGTTACTTTGATCACCTTGAGCATTTTGGAAATCAATTTCTAAGTTTTTACCTGCTTCATATCCTTCTTTAGCTAATTCATCTTGAATTCCTTGATAAATTGCATCTAATGCTGGGTGGCTTAATAATTGTAATACCCCTAATTTTACTTTTTTATCTTGTGTTGTTGTTTGTGCTTCTTGTTGTGTATTTGTTGTTTTTTGAGATGATTTTTGTACTGTATTGTAAACTAATGATCCTAATAATACGACTAATAATACTAATGCAAATCCTAAAATTCCTTTATTTTTTTTCATAATAAATTCCTCCAATGTAAATAAAACTTCTTTGAATGAACTCGATAAAGAAAAAAGAGACCGCTCTGGGTCTCTTTATTGATACAAAAAGACCACGTAGGTTCTATTTTATTAGATCTACGTGGTCGAGTTCATTCATGTTTAAATTTCCACATAGATACAATTTCACGTCAATGAAGGTTGTATCTATATGTACAAAATGTACGTTAAGAACAACCTGTATCTAGTGGCTTTGCCAACGAGTATTCAATTGTAATACTAATACTTGATGCATGTTCCTAACTCCTTTTCGCTTGATGTGGTTATTATGCACTGGTTTATATCAAATGTCAACAACTTTTTTCATTTTTTTGCAACATTTATATCAAATATTGAAAATTCATGAAAATTATGATAGGATATTTAAGGCAAAAATAATTTTTCACAAAAAGGAGAATAGAGATGAAAAAAAGTCTTATGGCTAGTTTAGCCTTCGCCTCAGTTCTATTATTATCTGCTTGCGGAAATAGTAGTACTACAAAAACAACAAAGGAGACGACTAAAACAGAAGCTGTTGCAAGTGCATCTGCTCAAAAATACGCAGATCCTTCAACATTAAAAGACAGCTATGATGTTGTAATCGTTGGTTCTGGTGGTGCTGGTTTATCAGCTGCTATCCAAGCTAAAGAAGCTGGTAAAAACCCAGTTATCTTAGAAAAAATGGCTACAGCAGGAGGAAATACAACTAAATCTTCTGCAGGGATGAATGCTTCTCAAACTAAATTCCAAGAAGCTGAAGGAATTAAAGATTCAAACGATAAATTCTATGAAGAATCTTTAAAAGGTGGACATGGAACAAACAATCCTGAATTATTACACTACTTAGTAGACAACTCTGCTTCAGCGATTGATTGGTTAGATTCTATGGGAATTACATTAAGTAACTTAACAACTACTGGTGGTATGAGCGAAAAACGTACTCACCGCCCTGCTGATGGTTCAGCTGTAGGTGAATACTTAGTAGCTGGATTATTACGTAATGCTTCAGAACGTGAAATCCCATTATTCGTAAATGCTGTTGTAAACAAAGTAAACGAAAAAGATGGAAAAGTTACAGGTGTTAACGTTACAATCGATGGACAAGAAAAAACGATTGCTTCAAACGCTGTTGTTTTAACAACTGGTGGTTTCGGTGCAAATATGGAAATGGTTACTGAATACAAACCTGAATTAAACGGTTTTGTAACAACAAACCAAAAAGGTTCAACTGGTGACGGTATCGTATTAGCAAAAGAAATTGGCGCTGCAACTGTAGATATGGGAGAAATCCAAATCCACCCTACTGTTGAACAATCAACTTCAACATTAATTTCTGAATCAGTTCGTGGTGAAGGTGCTATCCTTGTGAACCAAGAAGGTAAACGTTTCTTCAATGAAATGGAAACTCGTGATAAAGTATCTCAAGCAATTATCGGATTACCAGAAAAATATGCATACTTAATTTTAGATAATGCATTAACTGATCGTGCTAAAGCTGTTAAGTTCTATGAAAAACGTGGTTTAGTAAAAACTGCTGATACTTTAGAAGGCTTAGCAAAAGAAATTGGTGTACCTGCTGAAAACTTAAAAGCAACTTTAGAAGCTTGGAACAAAGCTGTTGCTGATAAAAAAGATAGCGAATTTGGTCGTTCAACTGCTATGGATCACGACTTAACAACTGGTCCATTCCACGCAATCCAAATCGCACCTGGTATTCACCACACAATGGGTGGTTTGAAAATTAATACAAACGCTCAAGTATTAAAAGAAGACGGTTCAGTTATCGACGGATTATACGCTGCTGGTGAAGTAACTGGTGGAGTTCACGGTGCTAACCGTATCGGTGGTAACGCTGTAGCTGACATCATCATCTTCGGACGTCAAGCTGGAGCACAAGCTGCTGCTTACTTAAAATAATTGATTTACTCTATCTTTTATAGATGAATATATCATTTAGAGATTGAAATTAAGCCCTGCTATCATTTCGATGGCAGGGCTTTTTAATGTTTGGTACACCAACTTCTTATCTATATCTTGGTGGAGTTGAAGGTTGACATCTACAAAGTTTAATATTACAATACATTCAAAAATATATTTGAATGAGGTGTTTTATGATCCAAAATGTTATTACTTCAATAATCCTATATTCTGGGACAGCCGTAGACTTACTTATTATCCTAATGTTATTTTTTGCCAAAAGAAAAAGCAGAAAGGACATCATCAACATCTATTTAGGACAATTTCTAGGCTCTGGTAGTCTAATATTGCTAAGTTTGCTTTTTGCATTTGTATTAAATTATATTCCTAGCAAAGAGATTTTAGGTTTGCTTGGTTTGATTCCAATTTTCCTAGGTCTCAAAGTTTTGCTTTTAGGAGATTCTGATGGAGAAGCTATTGCCAAAGAAGGTTTGCGCAAAGATAATAAAAACCTGATATTTCTAGTCGCTATGATTACTTTTGCAAGTTGTGGTGCTGACAATATTGGTGTCTTTGTCCCATATTTTACTACCTTAAATTTAGCAAATTTGATAGTAGCTTTACTTACCTTTCTAGTCATGATTTATCTCTTGGTTTTTTCTGCCCAAAAATTGGCACAAGTCCCTTCTGTTGGAGAAACTTTGGAAAAATATAGCAGATGGTTTATTGCCGTTGTTTATTTAGGATTGGGGATATATATCCTGATTGAAAATAATAGTTTTGACATGCTATGGACTATGTTAGGCTAGGAGAAAATATTATGAAAAAAGATAGTATCTGCCAAGTGAATATTATAAATCAACAAAATGTTACAACCGCAATGAACTACCTTGAAAAGGAAAAAGTTCAAAAATCACTTCGCATTTTAACAAAGTTTACCGATAATAAACAGATAAATATCATCTTTTATCTCCTTGCTGTTGAAGAACTCTGTGTCTGTGATATAGCCTGTTTACTAAATCTCAGTATGGCATCTACTTCCCACCATCTTCGTAAACTAGCCAATCAAAATATCTTGGGCACTAGAAGAGAGGGGAAAATTATATATTATTTTATAAAAGATGAGGAAATCAGGGATTTTTTTAATCAACTAGGATAACAACTATTTTTACTACTTTTCCATAATTCTAGGGAGCTACTCTATGAAATTTTTTGATGAAAATTACTCACAATAAATACCTACTTGTATCAAATGTTTAAGAAAAAAGTATAATTTAAAGCAAAGTGACCCCAAAAGTTAGACTTTTTGGGGTCACTTCACACTTCACTATCTTGTCAACCTTTTTTAATCCTCATCCTTAATATCAATATCTTCCGGAATCGGCTCATCTAAGTATTTTTGATATTCTTCAATCATTTTTTGACGTTGCTTAATAAAAAAGTCAAATTGTGATCGATTAATTAACACTTCATCATCTACTGTAATTGTAGAAATTTGTTTTTCACGAATTAAATATAACACATACGCAATATCGACTTCTAAATATTCCGCAATCCCTTCAATTGTTTGATACATCTTTTTCTCCATAAATAAAAGTAACAGTTCTTTTTCAAACTGTTACCTTCTCTTCTATCCTAATTTTTCTACTAAACTTTTTGCAAAAGCTTCGATATTTTTCACATCTTCTTCTTCTGCATTTAAATCTACTAATACATTTTCTGCACCTTTTGTTGCACCAGTCTTAGCAAATTGTTCATCAAAATCTAATACTGATTGACAGAATTTATCATAGAATGTATCTCCAGAACCTAATGCTCCATAAATTTTTCCTGATAAATCTTCTTCTTCTAATTCTTCATAAAAATCAACGATTTCATCTGGTAAATCACCATCTGTACCATAAGTGTAAGTTGCGACTACACAAATATCATAGTCATGAAATTCATCTGCTGTTGCTGAAGTACATTCTTTAATATCTACTTCTACTCCTTGTTCTTCTAATGATTCTGCTAAAATATCTGCGATTTCTTCTGTGTTTCCTGTTAAACTAGCATATACAATTAATGCTGTTGCCATTTACTTCACTCTCTTTCGTTTCAATTGATTTTATTATACCAAAAGAATGCCAATAGAGATAGTCAAAACAGAGGATTTCTTATTTCATTTTCACAATATTTTTCATTCTAAAAAGATTAAAAGACCTTTTCCTTTTTATTTTTTTTTATATTTGATATACTCTTATAATAACTTTTACAGAATTGAGGGAATCAAATGAATGCTACTCAACGTTTAAAACAAGCTGAAAAAGGGGCAATTCTAAGTATTATCACTTACATCATTCTTTCAAGCAGCAAATTATTATTTGGAAAATTATTTTTTTCTCAAGCCTTATTTTCAGACGGATTAAATAACTTAACGGATGTTTTATCTTCAGTTCTAGTATTTGCTGGTTTAAAAATTTCTCAAAAACCTGCAGATAAAAATCACCCTTATGGTCATTGGAAATTTGAAACTCTTGCAAGTCTTATTACATCTTTTATTATGTGTATTATCGGTATAGAAGTTATTAGAAACGCTTGGCATACAATCATGAATCCAAATCCAGAACTTCCATCCCTCATTACAGCTTTGGTAGGATTTATTTCTGGTATCATTATGTATGGAGTTTATCGTTTTAACCATTCACTGGCTAAAAAAATAAATTCCATCGGTTTAAAAGCAGCAGCAAAGGATAATTACAGTGATGCCTTGACAAGTATTTCTACTTCCATTGCCATTTTTGCAGCAAGTTTAGGAATCTCATGGTTAGATGGAGTAATGGCTTTTATTGTTGGAATGATGATTTTAAAAACTGCTTATGATGTTTTCAGCGAAAGCACTTTTCAATTAACCGATGGATTTGAACCAGAAGAAATGAAAGAATATAAACCCCTAATACTTTCCCATCCAGAAGTGAAAAGTATCGAAGAATTGAAAGCTCGTCGTTATGGTTCTAATATTTATTTAGATTTAACCGTCTGTATGGATCCAAATCTAACTGTTTGGAGAAGTCATGAAGTAACAGAAGAAATCGAAATGGAACTCTCTGAACACTTCGGAATTAATTTTATCGATATTCATGTTGAACCATATAAAAAAGCTAGCAATTAGGATTTCCTAATTACTAGCTTTTTTTGTACTTTCTCCAAGTTTTACATGAACTGGAATGATCGTTTTCATCTCACACGGAACTTTACGAATTAATTTATCTAAAAGTTGCATAGACACTCTTCCAGCCTCATTAAACTGAAATTCTACGGTTGTTAATGTTGGATTCATAAATTGACCAATTTCATATCCACCAAACCCAGCAATCGCAACTTCTTCAGGTATTTTTCTACCACATTGTTGAGCAGCTTTCATAAGAGCCACTGCAATATTATCAGTTGCAGCAATTACTAAAGGATGATTCGGCTTTTGAAACAATTCTAATCCAATTGTCAATGCTTTTTGTATAGAAAAATCACCTTCAAGCTGTTCAATCGTATCAAAATGATTTGCTTTTGCCCCAGCAAAAATTCCTTCTTTTCGAACAACCCCAACGGCATGATCTCGATTAGAAACACCTACATAGGTCATTTCGTGAAAACCTTGTTTCGCAAGAGCTTCAACTAGCTCAAATCCTGCTTGATAGTCATCATGAACCACACTATGAATCTCTTCATGCTCTTGTCCTACAATCACAACTGGAACAGGACATTTTTTTATGACTTTAATATGTTCTGAAGTTATTTCAGTTGCAATTAAAATAATTCCAGCTACTTTATTTCGAGTAAATTCTTCAATGGCTTTGATTTCCCTTTTGCTATCTTGTCGAGCATTATTCATTAATAAATCATAGTTTAATTCTTCAACTACTTCATCAATTCCCATTAAAGTCTTAGCAGTTGCTGATGAATCCATTCTTGGAACAATTACTCCAATCATGGAACTTGACTTTGCCTTTAAACTTCGAGCAAATGGACTTGGCGTATAATTTTCTTCTTTAATAATTTTTTCAATTTTTTGCGCTGTTTCTAAGCTGACAGAACCACCATTTAAATATCTTGAAACAGTACTTTTCGTTACACCAGCTTTTTTCGCAATATCTTGAATTGTCGCCAATCAATCCACCCTCTCTCTATAATGTAGTAAAATCAATATTAAATGCTTGTTTTACATCCTCAGTCACATCACTAATTGGTGTTTTTGAAATGAATTTCCCTTTAAAGCTATAACGATGAGAAGCTTGTAAATCATCACATGTAATTAAAGTAATCTCTGTTTTTCCTGGAACATCATAAATGACTTCTACTTGATATGCTTCTACTAAATCGATACTTGTTGTTTCATATTCATACACATATTCCATATCTGTTAAATAAATTTTATCTCCAACTTTTAATTTAATTAATGGAGAGAACAATAATTTTTCATCTGAAAAATAGTGATGACTCGCTAACGCATAATTTCCTTCACCCATTTTTTGAGTTGGTTTCATTGTTCCAGCTCCAGCTAATAACACAGGATTAGAAATCCCTTTATAAATTGGTAAATTTAAATTCACACTTGGAACAGCAATCGCTCCTAATGTTAAAAATTTAGAAGTATCCATTTTTGCTTTTACAACTGCTTGTAAATCTAATGGCTCAACTGTTGAAAAGTCAAACTCTGCTTCTTGAGTTTCATTCTCTTTTACTTCAGCTGCTGTAACTTTAGTTAATTGTTGCGTATGCTCTTGTTGGAATTGTGCTAGCATATACGAACGAATCGGACCAGCAGCAAATAATAATCCAGCGATTATAAATAATAGTCCTGCAACCCACAATCTCCAATTTGAAATTCTTTTCTTACTATTTTTTTTCGTCATAATATTCTCCTTTAATCTTTTGTACTTACTAAAATCCAATACCCTTTATCCCATTGAATTCTTTCACAATTTCCAAATACTTCTTCCATTTTCTTTTGAGCACTTGGAGCTCCTTGTTTTTTTTGAATCACAATGACTAATTGACCATTTTCAGCTAAATAATCATATGCTTTTTCTAAAATAGTATGAACAACTATTTTTCCAGCACGAATCGGTGGATTACTAATAATAATTTCGTACTGGGATTTCTTTACAGAATCATACAAATTACTTTCATGTATATCCACATTATGAATTCCATTTTTCTTTGCATTTTCTTGTGCTAAAACTAATGCTCGTTCATTGACATCAATCATTTCGATGGATAATTCAGGATAAGCTTTTCCATAAGCAAGTCCCATCGTACCATATCCACATCCAATATCCAATAAACTTGCTTTTTGAAACTGCTCCGGAATATCATAAGATTCTACTAATAATTCACTACCAAAATCAACGGTATTTTTTGAGAAAACTCCATTATCACTTGTAAAAGAAAGAGTGTTTCCTTTCAAGCGATATGTCCAATGTTTTTGTTGACTAATGCTTTCTGGATTTTTTGTATAATAATGATTTGCCATAATTTCTCCTTTATTCCCTATAATAAATAACTATACTATTTCTTTTCAAAACTTCCAACACTTATGATTAAAATTTAATTATTCCCTAACGATTTTTACAACCAAAAAACCCGTTGCTATTTCTAACAACGGGAAAAGGTTAGGAGGGTTTACTAATAAAAAATGTTGGGAGTTCATTTTTTATTTGGGAGAAGTAAACCTTAGGTGTTTTATTGGGTATGGCTGTATCATAAAGGTAAAATGTGAATTTTTTGTGAATTATTCGTGATACTTTTATGAATTTTAACTTTTTTTATATTTTCACATCACTATATTCGTCATATTTTTTAAATAAATTAACGACATATGAACATGTTGGATGGATTTTCTTCTGATTTTCCCTTGCATAATCCGCTAATTTATCGACTAGTAATTTTCCAATTCCTTGTCCTCTATAAGTCGGATCTACAAAAGTATGATCAGCAATCAATACATCTTTTTCAACTTGAAATGTAATTTCAGCATCCACTTCACCTACTTCATTATAATGTCTAAATGCATTTTCTTCTTTTACAAATTCCATTAAACTCACTCCTTCAATCTAATTCTAAACTTCGACTTGTTCAGACTTTTTTTGCAATCGTTGTACAATATCGAATATACTCTGTTTTTGATAAAAATCTATTTGATTTTGAATTTGTTCATCCTGCAAATCAGAAAAGACACTACAAATATGATTCGCTACAAGACAAACTTCATCCAGAGAAGATTGATACTGTTTCTTTAATCGTTGATCTTCACCAACGAGTATAAATAAATCCCCTAATGAAATATCTTTTGGATCTACTTGAATTTTATATCCCCCATTAGCTCCATTAACAACATCAACATATCCTTTAGAAGAAGCTAAACTCATTACTTTTCGCACAATAACAGGATTGCTACATGCATTATGCGCTAATTGTTGGCTAGAGAATCTTCTATCACAATGAACAGATAAATAGGTTAAACAATGGATGATCACTATAAAGTCGTTTCCCATTTTGATTCCTCTATTTAATTAATCCAAATACATCGTTCAATGCTTCCGCCATTGTTGGGTGAGTAAAGATTTGATCACGTAAAGCTGTATAAGGTAATTTCGCTTTAATAGCAGTTGCAATAATATTAATTACTTCATGAGATTCTTCCGCAAATAATGTTGCACCAACAATTTCATTAGTTTGTTCATGTACTAAAACTTTATAGAATCCAACTTGGTTTCCTAAAATTTTTGCTTTTGGAACAGCAGCCATTGGTAATTTAGCAACTTTCACAGGAATTCCTGCTGCTTGTGCTGCTTTTTCATTTAAACCAACACTTGATAATGTAGGGCTAATAAATGTTGAAGTTGGAATTAATGAACGTTCTTTAGTTGAATATTCTTTATTTCCTGCTAAGAAGTTTTTCACGATTCTGAAGTCATCTAATGAAATAAATGTGAATTGAGGTCCACCATTTACATCACCTAATGCAAAGATATGTGGTTTATTTGTTTGTAAAAATTCATTTACTTTAATAGCACCACGTTCAGATAATTCAACACCAGCTTTTTCTAAGTCTAAGCCTTGGATATTTGGTTTTCTACCAGTTGCTACTAAAACTGCATCTGCAACAAGTACTTTTTCTTCATCATTTTTAGCATAGTAAACTGTTGCTTTGTTATCTTCTGTTTCAACTTTTTTAACAGAAATTCCTAATTCAAAAGTAACGCCCATTTCTTCTAAACGTTCTTTAACCGCTGCAGCTACATCGTCATCTTCACGAGGAATAAATGCATCAAATACATCTACTACTGTTACTTTTGAACCAAATTGCGCATAAGTTGCTGCAAATTCTAATCCGATAAATCCACTACCAACAATGACAACTGATTCTGGGAATTCTTCTAAATCCATAATTGTTTCATTTGTATGAATTGGTCCTCCAACTTTTAATCCTTCGATTGGTGGGATAAATGGAGTACCACCAGTATTAATGAAGATTCTTTCTGCTACATATTCTTCTACTCCATTTGCTGTATCTACAGCAACTGTATGTTCATCTACAAAACGTCCAAATCCATCTACGATTGTTACATTAGGAGCAGAATTAACTTTTTGGTAGTTTGCTTGATTTAAAGCTGCAATTAATGCTTTTTTCTCTTGAATAGATTTTTGATAGTAAACTGCATTGTCTACTTGGCTATATTTTTTTCGAGCTGCTGCAGTTGCAATTTTTTTAGTTGGGATACATCCAACATTAATACATGTACCACCATACATTACAGGAGATTTTTCAATTAAGACTGTTTCTTCTCCTTGTGTTCCTAAGTAAGCAGCAATTGTTTTACCTGCTTTACCAAATCCAATAATAATATTTTTTACGTTTTTTGACATATGAATCACCTTTCTTTAAATGTAATAATTTTGATTACAATTAGTATCATATACCTCTTTTATAATTTTGTAAATAGTTTTGCTCAAAAAAAAATAAAAGTCTGATAAACAGACTTTTATTTTCTACTCTACAGTACGTGGTTTATAAAATGTTCGATTGTCTAACCCAAAAATTCGTTCACTAAATTGTCCTGGTGCTGTTTTTTGTAAAGCTGATGTAATCATTGTGACACTTGCATCCATTAAGTCAACATGATGTAAAATCTCTGCCTCTAATAATAATGGACGAACTGGCGAACCATATTCTAATTTACCATGGTGTGCTAATACTAAATGTTTTAATAAAACAACATCTTCATGGCTTTGATCAATATCTAATTCTTCGCAGGCTTTTGTAATTTCTTCATCCATTAACACAATATGACCCATTAATTTTCCTTTAAGTGTATATTCTGTTCCAACTGCACCTGATAATTCAATAATCTTACCGATATCATGTAATAGAACTCCTGATAAGAGTAATGAACGATTCACTTCAGGGTATTGTTCTGCAATGGATTTTGCTAAACGTAACATTGATAATGTATGATAACTTAATCCACCAGCAAAAGCATGATGGTGTCGTTTAGCCGCAGGGTATTCAAAGAAATCTTGTTGATACTTCCCTAAAATTTTATGCACAATTCTTCTCATGACTGGATTAATGATTTCAAACAGAATAGAATTTAACTCTTCTTCCATTTCTTCTCTTTTCATAGGAGCATGCTCTAAGAAATCTGAAACTTCACTTGGTTCCCCAAATTCTGGTCTTGCTAAACGTAGTCCTGTAATTTTAATTTGAGGCATTCCATTAAAAATTTCTCTTTTTCCAACTAAATAAACAATACTTCCTGATGAGAAGCGTTCAATTTCTTCATGTGTTGCAGACCAGTATTTTCCATCCATTTGTCCAGACTTATCTTGGAATGTAAAAGCTAAAAAAGGTTTCCCATTTTTGGCTAATCTCACATCAGCTGTTTTTATTAATAAAAACAATTCTAATGCTTCATCTACTGCATAATCATATAATTTTTTTACCATGAATTCCTCTTCTTTCTATCTTTGTAGCCTAATGAGGCTAGCAGGTGTTTCAGCAATCGTAAAAGGTTCATCATCTAATGAAAAATAGATTACTTGTACTTTACTTGAAAGCTCTTTAATTAATTGTAACATAATCTGTTTACGTTCACTATCAAAATTAACAAAACCATCATCGATTAATATAGGTAATGCTATTTTGAAAGAAAGATTTTCAATAAATGCTAAACGAATACTGACTAATAATTGATCTAATGTACCTCTAGACAATTCACTAGCAAATAACCATTGCCCTTCATTATTTTGTACAGAAACCTTCATATTTTGAATACGAATTTCTTGATATCGACCTTGTGTTAGGCGATTGAAGTAATGACTAGCATCCTCTAAGACTTCATTGGTTTGAGACGGTAACTGTTTTTGTAAACTTTCTAAAATCCATTTTGAAGCATATAAACAACTCGCCCATTCAACTAATTGTTCTTCAACTTCTGACTTCCATAATTCAAATTCAATCAGTTGTTCATGATAAGTTCCATCTGTTGCTAACTGTTGAATTTGTTGTACTAACTGCGCTTGTTCTTCTAATAATGATTGATTTTCTTGGAGAACCTTTAATAATGATTGATGAGAATGCTCTATTTTTTGTTGTAATTCTTCTTCACTCTCAATCATTTCTAAGTCTTCTAAATAATCTTTCAATTGTTGCTCGATTTGAGTAAATTGTTGAGTCAATAGACGATTGCTTTCATAAGCTGATTCCTTTTGATAAAATTCTTCCACATTTTGTACATTAGCCTCTTTAAAGAGAACGGCTTTTTGATTTTCTAAGAATTGTTTATCATTATACAATTGTTGAATTTGTTCTTGTAATTTTAAACCTTCATTCATTTCAAGAATTTCTTTTTGATAAGAATTTTGCACTTCTTGAATAATTTTTTTCAATAATTTCCATTTTAACTCAATAGTATGAGGAATCGCTTCTTTTTTTACTTCAAAAACCCATTGCCAATTTAACTGTAGTTGAGTTAATTCTTTTTCAATCTGACTAAGATTGATTTCTTTTAATTTCCTTTGTTCAACAAAATATCGAATCGGTTTTAAAATATCTCCTTGGTAAAGTTGTTCAACTGAAATATTTGAATCATGATATCCGTATTCTTTTCTCCAAGTTTCTACTTCATTTGAGATTTTTTCAACTTCATCATTAATTTTTTTTAGTTGCAAAGTAATTTGCTCTAATTCAATATTTATTTCTTCTAATCTTTTAGAAAAATACTCCTCAAATTGATTTCGATGAACAGATTTTTTTCCATATATCCAACTAGATAAACTGATTAGTAAACCAATGCCTCCACCAATGCCTCCACCAATTCCTTTAAACAGTGGACTTGTAAATAAAAGCAGAGATAAAAGTATCATTACTACTCCACTAAAAATAAACAATCTAGTAACATTAGTTTGATAATCGTTCCTATTTTGTTTTTTAGAGTGAGCTTTGATTTTTTCTTTTTCCTCTTTTAAACGATTGATTTGAGTCTCCAATTCTATCTTTTCAACTCTTAAAGCTTTCTCCTGCTGAACTTTTTCTTCTAATTGTCCAATTTCCAATTTTGTAATTTTTTGGGGTAAATATTCATGATGAATATTCCAGGACTCTTCTTCCTCTATAATATTTTGTTTTAATTCATCTAATTCTATTTTTAATTTTTTTCTAAGTAGTATCTTTTCTTCTATTTCATCTTCCATCAAAGAAATAGTTAATAACTGAGACCATCTTGAATCTTCTTTTAGTAGCTGTTCAGTTTGATGTCTTTGTTTCCATAAAGAATACTCCTGTTGTAATTCTTGAAGTTGCTGTTCATTCCATTCAAAATCCAATCGATTGCGTTCTAATTCATATTTCCACTCAGAATTCCAATTATCTTTCTGATTGAAATTCAATTTACTTTTTATTTCTTTCCATCTTTCAAAACTACTCCAATGAGATTGTAATAATTGAAGTTTTCTTTCTTTTTCTTGCTTATGTTGAATCAGTTGTGAAAGAGTTTGAATTTTTTGCTTAATCTTTTCAGATTTTTGGACTGTTTCTTCATATAATTCATTGTTTTGAGCTAATTCTTCTATTTTCAACATTTGTAAATCTAATTGTTGTAATTGCTGGTTTATCACTCTTTTAACAGCTTTAGGTGTAAAAATTGATTCTGCTTGCTTTTGTAATTTTGTAGATAATTTCATCCACTCTTCACTACCCGTTAAACTAACACTATACAAAAACTGATCCATTTCCTGTTTTGAAGAGAATTGAAATTGATCTAATTGCTCTTTATTAAATCCAAAGACTTGTGCATATTGTTTTTCATCTATTTGAAACAGCAATTGTTTCCATCTTTCCTCTGATAAACTTTTTCCTGAAGCAGTTTCACAACGAAAACATATTTTTCCATTTTTAATATAACGTTCTATAAAAAGAGAACCTTCTTCCGTTTCTTCTACCCAAATTCTTCCTCCCATCATTCCTCCATTTTGAGATTCATAAGGATATTTTCCAGCAATTTTCTTTGGAAAACCAAACAAAACATGCTGAATAAAAGAACGCAAGGTAGATTTTCCAGATTCATTTTTTCCTTGAAATAGTTGCAATTGATGATGAAAATCCATTCGTACCTTTGACCACTTACCATAACCAAAAATTTCTATCCGATTAATATACATTTTCATCACCCTCTTCCATATTCATTTCGATTAAAAATTTTGCCTTCTGAATGATTTTATGATGAAATGTTTCGCTATGCATTTCTTTTGAAAAATATTTCGCTAATAACGTATGTTGCATGGCAATATTTTGAATTTGTTGTAATCTTTTTTGATGACTATCTTCACTTTCTAACCATTCAATATTTAGTTGACTATTTGTTTTAACTTTTTTAAATTCGACATCAATTTCTATTAAGTGTAATTTTTCATATTTTTTTGAAATTTCCTTTTGAAGTATCTCTTCGATTAATTTCAACCATGTTTGATTAAAGCCTCTATCCACTATTAAAACAAATTTTAATAAATAAGTTTTATCAACATCCCATCTTTGAACTGAAATTTCTCTATAAAGGTGTGACACAATCTGTTCTATTGAATAAGCTTCTTCCATTAAAAATTCTATTTCCATCCATTCAATTGGATTACAAGTAACAAATTGTCTATGCATCGGTAGATTTTTATTTAAAGTAATGAGATAAAAACCTTTTTCACCTATTTCTTTAAAACTCCGACCTTGAATCGTTCCAGAGTACGCAATCTTTCCATTAGCATCTAAATCCATAGCTCGGTGAATATGTCCCAATGCCCAATAATCATAATGAAGTTTTTCTAAATCACTCACTTTGAATGGAGCATATGCTGCCGATGACTCTGATGATGTACGAGTTTGACCATGGTACATTCCAATATGATAATCCACTAATGCATTTTTCATTGGAAATTGCAACGCCATTGACTCTGTTATCCATCTTGTATCATAACTAAATCCACTAATAGCTACACTTTCTCCTGAAGAAGTTTTCAATATTTCTGTTGAAACTTCCTTTTTAAAAACTTTTACCCAATCATTATTCCATTCTTCAGTAAATCGTCCATAATCATGATTTCCATGAATTAAATAGGTATAAATCCCTTCTTGAGCTAACCGTTGAAATTGTTCTTTTAGAAAAAGTTTTTCCTGAATATGTTGATAACTAGAATCAAAAAGATCCCCAGAAATTAATACAAAATCAACGTGATATTCGATTGCAGTTTCAATTAGTGTTAAAAATGCTTTTTTAGTAGCCTCTATTGCGTGAAATGCAATCGTACTATTCTTTTGTTGAAGTCCAGTAAACGGGCTTCCTAAATGTATATCAGCACAATGAATAAAGCGAATCATAAAAACTCCTTATCTATAAAATAAAACGGTCTATTCACTTCTAGTCCATTATGAATTTTATTTCATAGGCTAAAAATCAATAAGACCGTTTCGATCAATGTAATTATTGATATAATTCTTGTAATGAAGTCGTTAAAATGCGGTTAATATCTTGCATTACCGTATTTAAACGTTGCTCTGCTTGCATTAATGCTTGAATAGCTTCATTAGAACTTGCTTTTTGATATAAATCATTTGCATAAGTTGTATCTTCTTCAGTTAATTCTTCACCATTCATTTGTTTTTGTAGGAATTTTCCATTCATGTCACGGAACTCTTCAAATAAAGCTTTTGCTTCTTCAGATTGTTGAACTGCTTCAAAAGCTGATTTCACTGCAGAAAACTCTTCTGATTGACGAAGTTCACGTTCTAATTGATTCGCTGTATCATATAAATTGCTCATCATTATACCTCCTTTTTCTCTTTTATTATAGCACAACTATAACGTTTTCTTCTAGTTTTTTCGTACATATGTTCGCACATAAAAAGCCGGCAAAATACCGGCTTCATTCTAATGTTAATGATATGAATTTCCTTTATTTCTTCTAGTAGATCGCAATGAATTTTTTTCATTGGATATACCAAATTGTACCCATAAAGCAAATTTTTTCAAAGGAATATATAATAAATAATACAATACAATATTTAGCACTAAACTAGCTCCTAGTCTTTGAACTAAAAATTGTTGGACTGTAAGATGTTGAATACCAATTAAATGATATATGATATAAACACCTGTTTCAGTAATTGTCAGTAAAAAAATTAATGCTAAGCCTAGTGTGAAAGGATTGATACTAATTTTCCCTCTAATATGACCAATCACTCTAACAATTACTGCAAAAATAGCCATATAAATTCCCAAAATACCAGAATAGTAACTATCGTACATAAACCCAACTAATATTGCAAACCAAAACATCGACGAATGATCAATAATAAAAGTAAACAATACTAATGTTATAACAACAATTCTTGGAACAAGTGTATAACCTGATTCCATAAAAAATGCTGAAAAATGATTCATCATCACTCCATCAATTAAAAAAGTAATTATCATTAAAATTGGCAACCAATAAATACGTTTTGAAGTATGCATTATTCAGTCCTACTTTCACTTGTTCGCTTCACCACTGTTACATAACGAACATCATTTGTATCAGCTGCTGGTTTAATACGAACTTCTTTATAAAGTCCAAAACGATCCATCGCTACTTCTTCAACAGTACCAATATATAATGAGCTTGGAGAAACTCCTCCTAAACCAGAAGTAACAACTTTATCTCCAACTTTAATTTCCTGAGTTGCTTGAATTTGACTCATAATTAAAATATTTTTTTCATGGTCAAATCCTGTTAATGTTCCATAAATGGACTCTTTTTCTCCTTGAATCATCGCCGCAACACGAACTAAAGTATTATCATTATTCGATAATAAAGCAACTCTAGCACTTGTAGGATTCACATCTAATACTTTACCTACTAATCCGTTATCACTCATAACTGACATTTGAGGTGTTAAGCCATCATTTGCTCCTTTATTAATCGTAACAATATCTCTCCAAGTATCTGGATTTCTTGCAATAACTGTTGCATTAATTAAAGTATAGTCGTTTAAAGTATCTTGCAACTTCAACGCTTCCTTCATTTTTTCATTATCTTTTTTTAAGTCATTTAATTGAACTTCTAATTCATAGATTGTTTCTACTTTTTGTTTTAAGGTCTGATTTTCTTGATAAGTATTTGTTAAATTAGAAATACTTTCCATAAAATCATTGACACTATTGGCAGGATACGCAAGCATTCTTCCTAAAATATTCGTCACATCATTGACACCTTGCGAAACGATATTACTACCAACAGTGAGTGAAAAGGTAATTAGTAATAGTGTTACAATTCCACCTAAAACCCAACCAATTAATTTCTTGTTCGAAAATATTGGATTCACTGTTCAGTCTCCTTTTCATTATTTTTTCATTAATAATGGATTTGCTAAAATTTTTCCAGTTCCTAACGCAACACAATCCAAAGGATCATTTGCCACAAAGGCAGGAACTTGTGTATAATCAGAAATAACTTCTGGTAAATTTCTTAACAATGCACCACCACCTGTTAATACGATACCATGATCAATGACATCAGATGCAATTTCTGGCGGTGTTTGTTCAAGAACGTCTCTTACGGCATCAATAATTTGCGTAATAATTTCACTCATTGCTTCTGCAATTTCCACAGCTTCTACTTCAATAATTCTTGGTAAGCCTGAAACCATATCACGTCCACGAACTTGCATACTTCCATATGCAGATGATTTTTCTACTGAAGCCGAACCTAATTGAATTTTTAAATCTTCAGCTGTTCTTTCACCAATTAATAAATTGTATTTTTTACGCACATGCAATACAATGGCTTCATTTAATTCATCACCACCGATACGAATTGATTGACTATTAACAATTCCACCCAATGAAATTGTTGCTACATCAGTCGTGCCACCACCAATATCTACAATCATACTACCAGTTGGATCTTGTACTGGTAATCCTGCTCCAACAGCTGCTGCAAATGGCTCTTCAACCACATAAGCTTCTTTAGCACCAGCGTATTTTGTAGCATCTAATACCGCTCTTTTTTCAACATCTGTAATTCCACTTGGAACACATATCATTACAATCGGTTTAAAGAAAGAACGACCTACAATTGATTGTACAAAATATTTTAACATTGCTGTTGTTGTATTATAATCCGCAATTACACCATCTTTCATTGGTCTAACTGCGACAATATTTTCTGGTGTTCGCCCAATCATATCAAATGCATTTTGACCGACAGCGATAATTTCTTCCGTAACTATATTTTTTGCGACTACAGATGGTTCACGTGTCACAATACCTTCATTTTCAAGATAAACAATTGTATTAGCAGTTCCTAAATCAATACCAATATTTTGTGCTCTTAAACTTAATGCAACCACAAACGGTCCTCCTTTTCGTGTCATTCTCGACACCTAATATACCTTATATAGTATATCATACAATAGGCTAATAATAAATATTAGTCCTCTTGTTAGAATGGAGAAAGTTGCAAGACATTTATACTTTTTAATAAGCTTTATCTTTATGAATAGATTCATAAAAAAGTTTAAATTTTTTATGACAACGATGAAAAGCACTTTTTATAGCTGCAACAGATTTATTAGATTTTTCTGCTATTTCTTCAAAAGAATATCCACTTGTATAAAAATAAAACACTGCTTTTTCAAATGCTGATAATGAATCCCCATACCTAGGCATTTCTTCTCTTAATAAAAATTCTTCTTCAACAGAAAGATGATGTTTAAGATTAGATATATCATATTTGCATATATATTTCTCTGGAATAACACTTTCACGATGTTCACGACGAACTAATTGTATTGCATAGTTTTTTAAAGATTTTCTATAATATGCAAGAAATGATTTACCTTTTTGAAAATCAAATTTTTGTGCTGCATAGAAGAGTAAAAAACTAGCTTCTTGAATAAAGTCTTCTAATTCAACACAATAATAGAAATGACGGTAATACATCATATGCATTAAAGGTTTAATTTTATTCTCTAATAAAACAAAAGCTTCCTCATCTTCTCCATTTTGAATTTTCATTACTAATTTCTCGATGCTACACATATTTACCCCTCCTAAATTTTATTCACCTTTATTATAGAACAAACAACTAGAGTATCAAGATTATTTCTTGAATTTTGAAGAAAATTTATTATGAAAGTTTTCGAAATTTTATTCATAAAGAATAAATCCGAATTCCTTGTTTTTGTTTCATATTTTCTTTTCAAAATTTTACTTTTTTATTGTTAATAAAAAAAGTTGTTAGAAAAAATTGAAATTTAAACTTCTATTATATTTATTCCATAAAATAAAAAAAGCATACATTAAAAATATTTAAATTTTATTTAAATTTATAATACTAACCTCTTAAGAATTTTAAATTCATTAAATTTCACAAACTTTTTACATCTAAAACTATTAATTAAAGAAAAAAACTCAAACATAGAATAAAAAATTTAATGCTATATTCGTTAATAAAAATAAATTGTTTATAAATTCGGAAAAAAAGCGTTTTTTATATAATTTTAACAATCTCCCGCTTATTAGTATAAAGAAAAACTGCTTAAAGAAATCATAAAATTTCTCTAAACAGTTTACTAATTTATATCTATATATTATTCAATCACTTCGTAAATTGCTTCTTTATTCCAACGAACTTTAGGAGTAATTTCTTGATCACGATATCCAAAACTTGCCATGACAGATACACCAAATTCATCCGTATTTAAGTATCCTTTTTCTTTTAAGTAAGCTTCTACTTTTTCTCTATTAAATCCCTCAATCGGTAAAGAATCAATTCCTAAAAGTGTTGCTGCAGACATCATATTTGCCATTTGAATATACGTTTGTTTACTAGCCCAGTCAAATAATGTTCTTTCATCATTTAATGTTGCATCGATTTCATGGAAGCTCTTCACACGAGCAGCAAATCGTGAAGTTGGATCATAGTCACGATTTTTTACTTCCTTCATCAACTTTGCAACATACTCACTATCATAAGTAACACCTTTTCGAGCAAGGAAAATGACAAAATGACTTGCAGCTTCTAAACTATTAATAGCTCCCCATGCCATTTCTTTCAAATCTTCTCTCATTTGTTTATTTTCTAATAAAAGCATTTTCCAAGGTTCAAAACCAAGGGATGATGGAGCTAAACGTCCTACTTCTACTAATGTATCCCAATCTTCATCTGAAATACGACGATTCGGATCATATTTTTTTACAGCAAAACGTTTATGTTGTAATTCAATAACTTCATTTCTATTCATTTTAATTCTCCTTTAAATTCGATAATTAAACTCTACCATACGATATTAATACTTACAAGAAAATTAAACTGTTATTCCTTCACTAGCCATACATGTTGTAAGAAACTAATATCTTTATACGGATACAAATCACATACTGCAAGTTCCATTTCAGTCATCTTTTCTAACCAGTTATCTTTCGTTTTTACTTCATTCATCTGCAGACTATAAAATGTACGGATAGCTTGATAGTTTTCCAATTTCATTTTTGACATTTCCAATAATTCATCAATGGTATACGTTGTTCCTTGAGAAAAAGAAACACTTTTAAATTCATTTCCATTTAATAAATCTAATGCTTGATCAACATCATTTGAAAAGACAACTGCTTGCATAATTTTACCAACTTGATTATGTTTAATAATAGATAACTTCCCATCTCGTTTTAACACTCTCTTTAATTCAGAAAGATAGTTCACTCGACAATTTTCATCGATATATTCTAATACATTATGACACAAAACAATATCAAAAGATTCTGATTCAAAAATTTTAACTTGCTCTAAGCTGCCTAAGATTTTTTCATAACGATGATTGGAATAGGCAAATAACATTTCTTCCTGTGGTTCAATCGCAACGACTTCATTATTTTGAGCTAGAAATTGACTTACTAAACCAAAACCTGAACCAAAATCTAGAATTTTCTTATTTTCTAAATGAGCTAATTGAGCAAAAGTAATTTCATATTGAATTTTACCCCATGGCTGCTCTAACATTTGTTTGTATTGTTGAATATCCATTAAAATTTACCTACCTTTTCAGTGTTATTTCCTTTATAAAACTTAGGAATTACTCGTTCAAAATCATCAAACCAATCTAACACTAATTTTACCCTTTTAAACATAATATCTAATTGATTAACTCCAAAATTCATAGCCCAAGGAATAGAGCCCACTACATCACAAGCCATATAATACGCCATTAATTCCCAAAATTCATCAGGAATCTTCTCTCCATCAAAATATCCATTTACAAAACCCGTCGCAAAATCTTCAGATAATTGTGCAGTCCAAATCATGCGATTAAACTCTTCCATAGGATCACCAATCTCTAAAGAACCAAAATCAATAATAACGAGCTTTTTTGTTTCTAATTCAATCATCATATTTCCTACATGATAATCTCCATGACATAATGAAATGGGTCTATCTTTTAATAAAAATTGATGACTTTGAATAAAATCAATAAACATTTCAATTTTTGCAAAATTTTCATTCAGTTTTTTAAAAGAATGAATATATTTCTTTGACTTCTGTATATAAAATTCATGCCAATTTACTGAAGCTTCTTCAATAGAAATCGAATGTATCTTTTTTAGAAAAACTCCAGCTTGCATACCATATTGATAAAGTTCTTCTCCTGTTAATTTAGACGCATAATCTCTAATATCAACTCCATCAATCCATTCGTATAAACTTAAAATTGAATTGGTTTCAAACTTCATTTCTACTAATTTTGGAAATTTGATTTCTTTTTCTAAAGCTGAAATATACTTTACTTCTAAATCCTTCTTTTTAGTAAAAGATAGAGGAGAAATTTTTAAAAAATAATTCTTGTCAGCTTTGACTTTGTACTTCTTCTCTTCAGAATATCCTTTTTGAATGAACACCTTAGGATATTGTTCCAGTTCATCTAATATTGTCATATTTAACTCCTTTAAAAATTAATAGCATTGAAATTATACTTTAAATTCACAAACTTTGTAGTTAAAATTTG
Source organism: uncultured Granulicatella sp. (assembly GCF_963545075.1). Lineage (GTDB taxonomy): Bacteria > Bacillota > Bacilli > Lactobacillales > Aerococcaceae > Granulicatella. Next base: position 663 of record NZ_CAUUHX010000019.1, on the reverse strand, counting down.
CGCACATTTTGCCTACAAAATTTTTATGAATAAAAAAACTAGAAATGCTGATTTAACAACATTTCTAGTTTAAACTTAGTACCGGCGGCCGGGGTCGAACCGGCACGCCCTCGCGGGCACTGGATTTTGAGTCCAGCGCGTCTGCCAATTCCGCCACGCCGGCATATAAAGGCGGTAAACGGATTTGAACCGATGATAAAGGTTTTGCAGACCTCTGCCTTACCACTTGGCTATACCGCCATTTCTATATAAAAAAACTGGGGTAGCTGGATTCGAACCAACGAATGACGGAGTCAAAGTCCGTTGCCTTACCGCTTGGCTATACCCCAATGATAATATAAAATAGGCGAACGAGGGGAATCGAACCCCCGAATGTCGGTGCCACAAACCGATGCGTTAACCACTTCGCCACGATCGCCATAATATAATAACAGGGGTAGCAGGAATCGAACCCACACTAACGGTTTTGGAGACCGCTGTTCTACCTTTAAACTATACCCCTAAATAGTTAAACTATTTAATGAATGGAGGGGGGCAGATTCGAACTGCCGAACCCTAAGGAGCGGATTTACAGTCCGCCGCGTTTAGCCACTTCGCTACCCCTCCAGATGGCTCGGGACAGAATCGAACTGCCGACACTTTGAGCTTCAATCAAATGCTCTA
>NZ_CAUUHX010000018.1:0-31024 GCF_963545075.1 uncultured Granulicatella sp. | reverse complement strand
TGTGGCTACTTTTACTAGGAAATTTTGAGACCTTAGGCTCAAAATTTAGCCATGAGACTTGCTTCGCAAGGCTGCTGGCGTCCTATACTACTATATTAAGGAAGTCTAATTCTTTTCGTTCTCTCATAAACACACGTCCAACAGAAAAGACTTTCCATAGTAGTAAGGGGAATAGTAGCCACTCTTCTGGCTACTATTCCTAGGAAACTTTGAGACCTAGGCTCAAAGTTTAGCAATGAGACTCGCTTCGCGAGGCTGCTTGCGTCCTTTACTACTATTTAGGAAAGTCTAATTCAATCTTTTAAGCTTCTGTTGTTGCTTCCACTGTTCCTTCAGATACAATTCCTTCCGCTAACTCTTCAGTAGCTTCAACGAATTCTTCTGTTTGAACTGGTGTAGAAGTGCTTGTTTCCATATTACGGTAACGAGCCATACCTGTACCAGCAGGAATAATCTTACCGATGATAACATTTTCCTTAAGTCCAAGTAAGTGGTCTTTCTTACCACGAATAGATGCGTCTGTTAACACACGAGTAGTTTCTTGGAATGAAGCTGCAGATAAGAAACTGTTTGTTTCTAATGAAGCTTTTGTAATACCAAGTAATACTGGACGTGCAGTCGCTGGAACTTCACCATTCATAATTGCAGAACGGTTACGTTCAGTAAAGTCAGCAATATCTAATAATGTTCCCGGTAAAATTTCAGTTGAACCTGGATCCATTACACGAACTTTACGTAACATTTGACGAACCATTACCTCAACGTGTTTATCGCCGATTTCTACCCCTTGCATACGGTATACTTTTTGTACTTCACGTAATAAGTAGTTTTCTACTGATAATACATCACGAACACGTAATAATTCTTTTGGATCGATAGAACCAGATGTTAATGGCTCCCCACGATGGATTGTTTGTCCTTCTTCAACATTTAAGCGAGCTGTAAATGGAACAGTATACGTACGTGTATCTGTTGCACCTTTAATTGTGATATCTTTAGTACGGCTTCCCGCATTTTCATCAATCGATACAACTTCACCTGTTACTTCTGTAATCGTTGCTCCCCCTTTAGGGTTACGAGCTTCGAAGATTTCTTGGATACGAGGTAAACCTTGAGTAATATCGTCCCCGGCAACCCCACCAGTATGGAAGGTACGCATTGTTAACTGAGTACCAGGTTCCCCGATAGATTGAGCGGCAATTGTACCAACTGCTTCCCCAACTTCTACTTCTGAACCTGTTGCTAAGTTACGTCCATAACAATATTTACATACACCATGTTTTGTATCACATGTAAATGCAGAACGGATTGTTACTTCTTCAATACCAGCATCAATAATTTTACGAGCAATATCTTCTGTAATTAATTCATTGTGACCAACAAATACTTCTCCAGTTACTGGATCTTTTACAGAACGTTGTGCATAACGTCCAATCATACGTTCTTCTAATGTTTCAATCATTTCATTTCCTTCACGGATAGCTGAAATAGTTAAACCTCGATCAGAACCACAGTCTGTTTCACGGATAATTACATCTTGAGCTACGTCTACTAAACGACGAGTTAAGTAACCTGAGTCGGCTGTCTTCAAGGCTGTATCCGTCATCCCTTTACGGGCACCGTGTGTTGATAAGAACATCTCCATAACCGTTAAACCTTCACGGAAGTTTGATGTAACTGGTAATTCCATGATTTTACCATTCGGAGCTGCCATCAATCCACGCATCCCCGCTAACTGAGTAAAGTTAGAGATGTTACCACGGGCTCCAGAGTCACTCATCATGAAGATTGGGTTACGAGAACCAAGTGTTTTTGTTAATGCACTTTGAATTTCATCTTTTGCAGCATTCCATGTTTCGATAACACGTTCATATCTTTCGTCATCTGTAATCAAACCACGACGGAATAATTTAGAAATTTCATCAACTTGATTGTGTGCATCTGAAAGAATTTCTTTTTTATTTCCTGCAACAGAAATATCTGCAATCCCTACTGTTAAACCAGCACGAGTTGAATATTTATATCCTAAGTCTTTCATACGGTCTAACATCATTGATGTTTCTGTAATGTGGAAACGTTTGAAGACTTCGGCAATAATTTGACCTAAGTTTTTCTTCTTGAATGGTAAAACGATTGGTCGTTTTTCAATTTCTTCCTTAATATTTGAACCTGGTTCTAAGAAGTATTTATCTGGAGTAGCTACTTCTAAGTTTTCCATTGATGGTTCATTTAAGTAAGGGAATTCGTCAGGCATAATTTCATTGAATAATAATTTACCAACTGTAGTTACTAACATACGTTCTTTTTGCCATTCTGTAAATGGTTTATGAGGAAGCGCACTTGCGTGAATTGCAATACGGCTGTGTAAATGAACATATCCATTTTGGTATGCTAACATTGCTTCGTTCATGTCTTTGAAGTACATTCCTTCTCCAACACGACCTTCTTGTTCTAATGTTAAGTAATAGTTTCCTAAAACCATGTCTTGAGATGGAGTTACTACTGGTTTTCCATCTTTAGGGTTTAAGATATTTTGTGCCGCTAACATTAATAGACGAGCTTCTGCTTGAGCTTCTTGTGAAAGTGGCACGTGAACCGCCATTTGGTCTCCGTCGAAGTCGGCATTGTAGGCCTCACACACTAATGGGTGAAGACGAATTGCACGACCTTCTACTAGAGTTGGTTCGAATGCTTGAATCCCTAATCTGTGAAGAGTAGGTGCTCGGTTTAATAGAACTGGGTGTTCACGAATTACTTCTTCTAAAACTGCCCAAATATCATCGTCTAAACGTTCAATTTTACGTTTTGCACTCTTAATATTTCCAGCAATTTCACGTTCTACTAATTCTTTCATTACGAATGGTTTGAATAATTCAATCGCCATTTCTTTTGGTAAACCACATTGATACATCTTCAAGTTTGGTCCTACTACGATTACAGAACGTCCTGAGTAGTCTACACGTTTACCAAGTAAGTTTTGACGGAAACGACCTTGTTTCCCTTTAAGCATATGACTTAATGATTTCAATGGACGGTTACCTGGTCCTGTTACTGGACGACCACGACGACCATTATCGATTAAAGCATCTACCGCTTCTTGTAACATACGTTTTTCATTTTGAACGATGATACGTGGAGCATTTAATTCTAATAAACGTTTTAAACGATTATTACGGTTAATAACACGACGGTATAAATCATTTAAGTCACTTGTTGCAAAACGTCCACCTTCTAATTGAACCATTGGACGTAAATCTGGTGGGATAACTGGAATAACATCCATTACCATCCAACCAGGTTTATTTCCTGATTCACGGAAAGCATCTAAAATATCTAAACGACGGATTGCACGAGTACGTTTTTGTCCTTGAGCTGTTTTTAACTCTTCTTTTAATTCTGCAATTTCTGATTCTAAGTCAACGTTGTTTAATAATTCTTGAACAGCTTCAGCACCCATTGCTGCGTGGAAACGAGTTCCGAATTCCATACGTTTTTCACGGTATTCACGTTCACTTAATAATTGTTTTTTCATCAATGTTGTGTCACCAGCATCGATAACAACATAGCTTGCAAAATAAATGATTTCTTCCAACGCACGAGGACTCATGTCTAACACAAGTCCCATACGGCTAGGAATTCCTTTAAAGTACCAAACATGTGATACTGGAGCAGCTAATTCGATATGTCCCATACGTTCACGACGAACTTTTGAGCGAGTTACTTCAACGCCACAGCGATCACACACTTTTCCTTTATTATTAATTTTCTTTAATTTACCACATGAACATTCTAAATCTTTTGTTGGTCCAAAAATCTTTTCACAGTATAGACCATCACGTTCTGGTTTCAAAGTACGATAGTTGATTGTTTCTGGTTTGGTTACTTCACCATATGACCATTCACGAATCTTATCAGGAGACGCTAAACCAATTTGCATACTTTCAAAATTATTTACATCTATCAAGGGGCCAACCTCCCTCTTCTTTGGAATTGCCCTACGATTCCAATAGTTATTCTTAGTCTAAAGTTTCTTCTGTATCTTCTGAATCTTGAATTTCTTCAGTTTCTTCTACTGCTGTTTCAACTGCTTCTGTTTTTTCTCCAGAAAGTTCAGCAATACGGTCAGAATATTCATTTAACTTACGTGTTTTTTCGCTCATTTTTTCAACATCATTGAAATTCATACGAGCATCGTCGTCCATGTCTTCTAACTTAATTTCTTCATCATTTTCGTCTAATACTTTCATATCAAGACCTAATGCTTGTAATTCTTTTACTAATACGCGGAATGATTCAGGTACACCTGGTTTAGAAATTTGTTGACCCTTAACGATTGATTCGTAAGTTTTCACACGACCAACAACGTCATCTGATTTGTATGTCAAGATTTCTTGTAATGTGTATGCAGCACCATATGCTTCTAGCGCCCATACCTCCATTTCTCCGAAACGTTGTCCACCAAATTGAGCTTTACCTCCAAGAGGTTGTTGAGTTACTAATGAGTAAGGTCCAATTGAACGAGCATGAAGTTTGTCATCAACCATGTGGGCAAGTTTAATCATATACATTACCCCTACTGATACACGGTTATCAAATGGTTCCCCTGTACGTCCATCATATAAAATTGTTTTCGCATCACGAGCCATACCTGCTTCTGCAACAGTTCCCCAAACATCTTCATCTTGCGCACCATCAAATACTGGTGTTGCAATGTAAATGCCTAATTCACGAGCTGCCATTCCTAAGTGTAACTCTAATACTTGTCCAATGTTCATACGTGATGGTACCCCTAATGGGTTTAACATGATATCAACTGGTGTTCCATCAGGTAAGAATGGCATATCTTCTTCCGGCATAATACGTGAAACTACCCCTTTATTACCGTGACGACCGGCCATCTTATCCCCTTCATTAATTTTACGTTTTTGAACAATGTATACACGAACTAATTTGTTTACTCCTGGCGCTAATTCATCACCTGCTGCACGAGTGAATACACGTACATCACGAACGATACCGCCGCCTCCGTGAGGAACACGTAATGAAGTATCACGTACTTCACGTGCTTTTTCACCGAAGATTGCATGTAATAAACGTTCTTCTGGTGATTGTTCTGTTAATCCTTTAGGAGTAACTTTACCAACTAAGATATCCCCATCTTTAACTTCCGCACCGATACGGATAATTCCGTTTTCGTCAAGGTTCTTCAATGCATCTTCCCCAACATTTGGAATTTCACGGGTAATTTCTTCTGGTCCTAATTTTGTATCACGAGCTTCTGAATCATAGTCATCAATATGAATTGAAGTATATACGTCATCTTTTACAAGACGTTCGCTCATGATAACCGCATCCTCATAGTTATATCCTTCCCAAGTCATGAATGCTACTAAAACGTTTTGTCCTAATGCTAATTCACCTTGTTCCATTGAAGGACCGTCTGCTAAGATTTCACCAACATCTACTTTGTCTCCTTTTGAAACGATTGGACGTTGGTTATAACACATACCAGCATTTGAACCATGGAATTTAGTAATATTATATTGGTCTAATGAACCATCTGCTGTACGTACACGTACTTGATTTGCATCTACAAATTCTACGACACCTTCACGTTTACATAGTAAAGCTACCCCAGAGTCATGCGCTGTTACATATTCCATACCTGTACCAATAAATGGTGCTTTTGGATTTAATAACGGAACTGCTTGACGTTGCATGTTGGCACCCATTAACGCACGGTTTGAGTCGTCGTTTTCTAAGAACGGGATACATGCTGTCGCAACAGCAACTACTTGTTTTGGAGATACATCCATGTAGTCTACACGTTCTACAGGAACTTCTAAGTTTTCTGATACGTAACGAGCCATTACTACATCGTTTACGAAGCTTCCATCTTCATTCAATGGAGAGTTTGCTTGTGCTACTACATAACGGTCTTCTTCGTCCGCTGTTAAGTAGTCAATCTTATCTGTTACTTTATGAGTTTTCCAGTCTACACGACGATATGGAGTTTCAACGAATCCATATTTATTAATTTTAGCATATGTTGATAAACTGTTGATCAAACCGATGTTTGGTCCCTCAGGAGTTTCAATCGGACACATACGACCATAGTGAGAATAGTGTACGTCACGAACTTCATATCCGGCACGGTCACGAGTCAAACCACCAGGTCCTAAGGCTGATAGACGACGTTTGTGAGTTAATTCTCCTAATGGGTTTGTTTGGTCCATGAATTGAGATAATTGAGATGAACCAAAGAATTCTTTGATTGCTGCTACTACAGGACGAATATTTACTAATTGTTGTGGTGTTACTGTTGCTACATCTTGGATAGACATACGTTCACGAACCACACGTTCCATACGTGATAAACCGATACGGAATTGGTTTTGTAATAATTCACCTACTGAACGAATACGACGGTTTCCTAAGTGGTCGATATCGTCTGTTGAGCCGATTCCTTCATATAAGTTTAAGAAGTAGCTGATTGTCGCTAAAACGTCAGCTGCTGTTACACATTTAATTTCATCTGGAATATTCGCATTTCCGATTACTTTAATCACTTTTTCAGGATCTTGTGGTGAGTACACTTGAACTGATTGAATAGTTACAGGTTCTTGGATAACCCCTTCACTTGAAGGATATAATGTAAATAAGTTTGCTCCTGCTTCTAATGCTTGAGCGACTTTTTCCATAATTTCTTTTTCAAGAACTGTTCCTGCTTCAACAACGATTTCTCCTGTTTCAGGATGTACGATGTTTTCAGCAATTGTTTGATTTAATAAACGTGTTTTTAAGTTTAATTTTTTGTTTACTTTATAACGACCTACTGCCGCAAAATCATAACGACGTGGATCAAAGAAACGAGCTGTTAATAAGTTACGTGAACTTTCAGCTGTTTTTGGTTCACCTGGACGTAGACGGTCATAAATATCTTTTAATGCTTCTTCTGTACGTGATTCATCCATACGTTTATGAACATCTTTATCTAATGTTAAACGTAATGTTTCACTTTCACCGAAGATTTCTAAGATTGTGTCATCTGATTCAAAACCTAACGCACGAACTAATACTGTTAATGGAATTTTACGAGTACGGTCAATACGTACATATGAAATGTCTTTTGAATCTGATTCATATTCTAACCATGCACCACGGTTAGGAATTAATGTAGCGCCATATAAGGCTTTACCATTTTTATCTGGGCGGTCATGGAAGTATGAACCTGGTGAACGTACTAATTGAGATACAATAACACGTTCTGCACCATTAATGATAAATGTACCCATTTCTGTCATTAATGGGAAATCTCCAAAGAAGACTTCTTGGTCTTTTACTTCTCCAGTTTCTTTGTTCACTAAACGCATTTTTACATAAATTGGTGCTGCATAATTTGCGTCGTGATTTCTTGCTTCTGCAAGATTGTATTTTGGAGCATGTAATTCATAATCTAAGAATTCTAATGATAAATTACCTGTATGGTCTTCGATTGGTGAGATGTCTTTAAACATTTCACGAATCCCTTCATCTAAGAACCATTGGTAAGAATCAGTTTGAATTTCAATTAGATTTGGTAATTCTAATACTTCACTGATTCGTGCATAACTTCTACGCACACGGTGTTTACCGTATTTCACATCATGATGTGCCAACTCTTCCACCCCTATATCATAATTTTATGAATAAATATTACAAATTTATTACATTATTAAATTTTCGTAACAAATGCCGCCTGTCAGTCGTTTTTGAACAAAAAAAAACCAAAAGAATTTCTTTATCCCTTATTAAAAAGAGTGCTCATTCTTTTGTTTTCCCTTATATTCACGGGATTTCTGGACAATATTTCAGCATCCCGCAAGACTATAGTTACACTTATTGCGTTACATTATTTTAGCGTGAAATTAGCGATTTGTCAAGGTTTTGTCGTAATAAAAGTAAGCAGAAAAATGCTTTTTGTTTGCGAGGTCGCCAGTAGCCTCGCTTGCGAGTCTCTTGGCTAAAAATCGAGCCTTGGTCTCGATTTTTACCTGCAATAGAAGCCAGGGATTGGCTTCTATTGCTTTCGCTACAAAAAGATTTTTCTGCTTTCTTTTATATTGTATTTGCGTTTTTTCACTAACCCTAACAGTCTATTATGTCAATTCTCAAATTGTAGTGAATAGGAGTAGAAAATTCTTTTTCTTTAATTTGGTCCAATATTTCCGGTAAGGATTTTTTTGTAGCCAATAAATATTGAAGGTGGCGTTCTAATCCATTATAGTTTCGTTTTGCTTTTGGCAAGATAATATCCGCATCAAAATCACTTTCTACTTGAATATCCATTACGATTTCATCTGTAACCATTAAACTCAAAACAGGATCATCTGAAATTAGAAATGTCAGTTTTTGTCCGTTAATTGTATTTGTCATTATTCCATCCTCTTTCGTATGTTACTAATTTTCGTGCTATTAAACTACTATTCTTTTATTATTCTGTCAATTCAAATAAAAATATGTCAACCATTTTTAGAACGTAAAAAAGAAAGCAGATAAATACTTTTTGTTTGCGAGGTCGCCAGTAGCCTCGCTTGCGAGTCTCTTGGCTAAAAATCAAGCCTATGATCTCGATTTTTACCTGCAATAGAAGCCACACCTTGGCTTCTATTGCTTTCGCTACAAAAAGATTTTTCTGCTTTCTTTTATATTCTATTTGCGTTTTTTCACTTACAATTTTTTGTTTCTGCACCAAGAGTTAGGCATTTCCTGGATTTAGTTCTATCTAACTCGATAAACCTAGGTATTGTTATATAACTTCATAGTTTAGTTATTATGATGAACATCGTTTTCCAAAAATGGATTAACCAAATCTATCCACTCAAAAGGCAGATAAGCCGATAGATAACCGTGATTATATCCTTTTGCTTCATATACAGTACAATTAGGATGCATTTTTTGAAATAGCTTAGCCGATTCCTTAACACAACCCATTTCTTTTTCACCATAAATATATAGAACTTGTGCTTTGTTTTCTGTAATAGAATTTTTAAGCCTATATTCTCCCATATATGTTTGATACATAGTCACCAATGTTTTAATCGGAATCCTTGGCATATCCTCCATATAATAGCCTTCTATTTCTTCCGAATAAGCCATATTGGGATACATTTTTTTCATTAAATTCAACTGAATTTTACTTGCATATTTGCTAAACATAAGTTTTCCGAATAATTTTACAATAATTGTACTAACTCTTGCCAGCTTTGGCTTAGGAATACAAATACTACCGTCTATTATTGCTTTCTGAGCTATATCACTATTTAACGATAATAACTCAATGGCAATTTGACCTCCCAAAGAAACACCGCCCACAGCAAACAATTTTCCATCGCAATTATTTTTTATATAGTCCATAATTTGCTGTGCGGAATTTTCAGTTGAAATATACTCTTTTTGATATTCTTCTCCATGACCATTAAGTGTTGGTAATATCACATGATATTTTTCGGATAATATACGAGCTTGCCGAAGATAATTCCACCAGGAATTACCTCCGCCGTGTATCAATAATATATGTGGAAATTTTTTATCACCAAATTCATGAAATATCATATTCCAAAACCTCTACAAACTTAAATTTGTTAGCTAATAAGTTTACTCGCTTACTTATACACTTGATTTATTTCTTTGTTTTCTAAACATGAGACCAGCTAAAAAAATCTAATGAAGTGCTTTATTACTTTCATTAACTATATACACATAGTCATTGTTTTTTGAAACCCCTTAACTATCGTCAGTTTAACACATTTTTTTCTTTACTGTAAACATGGATTTTTTCGATTTACGACCTATCAAACGCCTCTTGCCCTGCTCCCAAGAATATGTCACATCATCATTTCACGCTTACTTCTGCTAACTTTTTTGTTTGTCATATCCTTTTGAACAGTATTTTTTTATTGTTGTACTTCGTTTTATAATTCGACTAAAAGATAAAAGAAAAATTTTTGTTGCGAAAGTAATGGAAGCCACGCCTGGATTCCATTACAGGTAAAATTTGAGACCAAGGCTCAAATTTTAGCCATGAGACTCGCTTGCGAGGCTGCTGGCGACCTCGCTAACATAAAATTTTTCTTTCATCTTTTAGCCTATACGTATATCATCTACATAAAAAAAACGCCTAAATCTTTTCATCGATTTAGACGTTTTCCATCAATTCATTATGCTGTAAATTCAGACATATTCTTTTTAACAACTTCTCCGCTTGGTAAACGTAGTTCAATCGTTCCATCCATATTGAAGATAACACTATCTAATCCTAATCCGTAACGAGCAGCAAATTTTGCAATTTTCTCTTGTACTGGATCTACCGCTGGTGCTTCTTCTAGTCCTGGTTCTAACATTGGATCAGTTCCTACATTTCCTGCAGGACTCAACATTCCATTATCTGTTGAATTTTCTGGTTTCACAGGTTTTTCATTCGGTTTTGGAGGCTCTGGTAAAGAATCTGCTGGTTTATTTTCTGTTAGTTGGTTTTCAACTTTTCCAGTAGGCACTTCTGCATTTCCAGAAGGTTTATTTTCAATATTTCCTTGAGGTGCTTCTCCTGTAAAATCTGCCATATTCTTTTTAACGACTTTTCCACTTGGTAAACGTAATTCAATCGTTCCATCCATATTGAAAATGACACTATCTAACCCTAATCCGTAACCAGCAGCAAATTTTGCAATTTTCTCTTGTACTGGATCTACTGCTGGTGCTTCTTCTAATCCTGGTTCAGAAATAGAATTCTCATTTGGTTTTTCTGACTCAGGTTTTAACCCTTCGCCTGTTGGTGTTGAACTTCCTTCAACTTTCTCCACAGGTTTTGAAGTTTCACCTTTTTCGACAGGCTTAGAAGTTTCTTCTGTTTCATGTCCTTTAAATTGTGATAAAACTCCAGGTTTTTCTGTTTGATTATTTTTCTCTAAAATCGGCACTTCTACAATATAAGATGATTGATTTTCTAAATAAGCATTTGCCATGAAGGTTACCGGAATTTTATTTCCTGCTGTCATCGTAGTTCCTTGATTTAATTTTGGAATAGGGAGTTTAATTTCACCCACTTTGTAGTTATTTTCTAAGTACGCATTTCCATGAAATTCATCAAATACTCTGACTAAAGCATCAGTCCCTTTTGGTACTGCATATTGAGGTTTCACTCTTAAATAAGTATCCCCCGCATGGAATGGATAAAAAATCGTACGGCTTGCCATGTTATAAGCTAATGATGATGGAACTGTAAATGTTCCTTCATAATTTACTTCTGGATAGTCTTTTGAAGTAATCGTGTATTTAAATGTTTCTCCTGGTAAATATGGTTTATCTAATTCAAAATTAGCAATATTACCGACACCTTCACCGAATACTTTTCCTGATAATTTTTCAATCGTTTTTCCATCTGGAGTCGTTAGTTTCACCATCATATTTGTTCCTAATTTTTTCTCTAATTCTGGAGGGAAACTGAAGGACACACGTTTTTGTCCATTTGCTAATGTAAAGTTTTGGTTGTTAAATGTATTATTTTTCAATAATTTTATAACACTTGCTAATTCTTCACCTGTATAAACTTTATTCCCTTCTTTTTTAGCAACTCCTTCTTCTGGCTTAAAGAGTTCATAATTGCTATGAGAGTGCCCAATTCCAACTGGTTTATGTTCATCAATTGGATCAGCGTGATGGTGATCTCCGTGTGGATAAATAATGGCATTTTTCTCTTTATTCACTACAATGCTTTCACGTTTTACACCGTATTGTTTCATAATACCTGCAATTTTTTCTTCGATTTTTTTATCTAACTCGCTCATTTCGGCAGGTTTCGTTGCATCATCATGGTGATGTTCCTCTTTAGGAGGTGTTGCAGTCCCATTATAACGTGCTTTAGCTGATTCTAAATGTTCTTTTGGAATTAAATTTTCCCATTTTGTATGGACTAATTGTTCAAATGGAATCACATGAATATCTTTCATATTTCCATTATGAGCTACTAATAAATTTTCTCCTGATGTACCAATAATATGATTTCCATCAAATAAAAATCCGTCGCTCGTTCTATAATGAATTCCGGCAAATTGTTTTTCTTTTGGCTGTGTGGTTGGAGCTTCAGTGTTTGGTTTTGTTTCAGGAGTCGTAGGTTTTGTTGCACTTCCTCCTGTTAAACCATGTAGTTCCTTTTCTACCTTTTCAACTTTTCCAATCGTTGATGTAACAGTATCAGGCTGTGTACTTTCAGGTTTCACTTGATTTTTGTAAATAAAATGGAAGTGGTCTCCATGGCGAACTACATAACCTTCTGCTGTTTCACTTACAATATCTTTCTTGTCAAATACATACCCATCATGGTCATGATCATCGTGTTCACCTTCGTGCTCATGTTTCTCTCCCTCATGATCATGGTGTTCACTTTCGTGGTCGTGATGTTCAGCAGTTACTACAGGATTTCCTTCTTTATCTTTATAAATATAATGGAAATGGTCTCCATGACGAACGATATACCCTGTTTCAGTTTCGCTAACAACATCTTTCTTATCAAAAACATAGCCATCTTCAACTTCTTCATGATGTTCATGTGCTACTGGATTTGTAGCCATTGTCGTAGCAATCGTTTGTTGGACATTATTTTTATAAATAAAGTGGAAATGATCTCCATGACGAACAACATATCCCATTTCATTTTCTTCTACAATATCATTTGGATTAAAGACATATCCATCATCTGCTGAACTAATTGCTGTTGCAGAAGTCTTTTGTTCATATATAGCATCTGCTGGTGGTGCTCCGTATACAAAATGGTAATGGTCTCCATGTTTTTTTAAATAGCCATTTTCAAATACTTCTCCCACGATTGTTTTTGGTTTGTTTTCTTTTACTTCTTCAGCAATTTTTTCAAATTTGGCTAAATCCGCTTTTGAAATTTCTGTTGTCGTAGTTTCTGATTCTGTTTGCTGACTTGTATTTTGATTATTAAAAAGTGAACAACCTCCCAATAAAACTAGACTTGCACTCCCAATCAGTAATGACTTTTTATGAATTTTCATTTTATCTCCCTTTCCTACAAAACGTAATCTTTACGTTTTATAACTTTACTCCCCTTTTCTTCTTCTGTCAATGTTTTTTGAACACGTAATGAAAGAAAGCAGAAAAATACTTTTTGTTTGTGAGGTCGCCAGTAGCCCCTATGGGTCTCATGGCTAAAAATCGAGCCTTGGTCTCGATTTTTACCTACAATAGAAGCCACCCCTGGCTTCTATTGCTTTCACTACAAAAAGATTTTTCTGCTTTCTTTTATATTGTATTTGCGTTTTTTCACTGTTTATATCGTTTAAAACTAGTATTTAGTTTTTAAAACAGTTGTACTTCGTCTTATAATTCAGCTAAAAAAGGAAAGAAAAATTTTTGTTGCGAAAATATCATGAGACTCGCTAGCGAGGCTGCTGGCAACCTCACTAACACAAAATTTTTCTTTCATCTTTTAGCTATACGTAAAAAGACTTCGAAACACTATTACGTTTCGAAGTCTATACATCGTTTTCTATTCAACAACAGTTTTATCTAAAAATCCTTTTAAGAATTTTTCAACAATAAAAGTACCTAAGAAGGCGAATAAAATATTCGACACAGCTACGCCAAATACACTAGGCCAGAATGGTACTTGTAAAGAGTAATACAATGCTGCAGCTACTACAAAACCACACCAAATGCCATAAGCAGCACTCTTCACATAAGAATTTTTGAAAATACGATTAAAAACATATAAACTCACTGATTGAATTAAAAATCCAGATAAAATATCAATCGGTCCAAGAGGACTTGGAATATTACTAATCATTACACCGATTAAAATTCCTAATGACAATTGTGGTTTATAAAATGGAACACCCATTAATAAAGTTGATAAACGGAATTGAAACATCCCGTAAGAAATAGGATTGATTAATGTTAAAACAACATATAACGCTCCTATTAAAGTATTTTGTGTTAATAATCTAATCTGTTTTTTATTCACTATAAAATCTCCAATCCATTTGCTAAAAAGGCTTTATTTCGATCAATACAAGTTCCACATTTTCCACATGGAGGATACACGCCATTGTAGCAACTATACGTCAATTCATACGGAACTCCTAATTCGACTCCTTTTGTGACAATATCTTTCTTTTTCACTTGTCCAAATGGAGCTGTCAATCGAACTTTGCCTCCACTTCCTAATTGAACAGCCTGATTCATCGCTTCAATAAATTCAGGTGAACAGTCTGGATAAATGACTCCAGAATCATCCAAGTGTGCCCCAAAATAAATTTCAGAAGCTCCTTTTTGCATCGCAATACCTGCTAAAATCGAAATAAAAATTCCATTACGAAACTCCACTTCGGTATTTGCTTCTGTTTGAGTCGCATAATCTCCTGTACTCACTTCAATATCATTTCCAGCATTTAAAGAAGATTTACTTCCTGAAAATACAGAACTAACCTCTAAAATTTGATGTGGAACTTTATAATAGTCTGCAATTTTTCTAGCAGCTTCTAATTCCAATTCCTTATGCTTTTGATTATATGAAAATGAAATAGCTTCAACCTGAGGATCTTGACTCAAAGCAAGCGCTAATGCAGTAGAACTATCTACTCCACCACTTAATAATACTAATTTCATCATAATTCTCCTTAACGGTTATCCACTTTTTCAGGATATAAATCATGATTCATCATACGGTGGTCTGCTACTTGTTCCCATTTAGTACCTGGTTTTCCATAGTTACAATATGGATCAATAGAGATTCCTCCACGTGGTGTAAATTTGCCCCAAACTTCAATATATTTTGGATCCATTAATTTTACTAAATCTTTCATAATAATATTCATGCAGTCTTCATGGAAATCTCCACGATTTCTAAAGCTAAATAAGTATAATTTTAAAGACTTACTTTCTACCATACGTTCTCCTGGAACATAGCTAATATAAATTGTCGCAAAGTCAGGTTGACCTGTAATTGGACATAATGAAGTAAATTCTGGACAATTAAATTTTACAAAATAATCATTTTCCGGATGTTTATTTGGGAATGACTCTAGCACTTCTGGTGCATAATCGTCACGATAAACTGTTTTACTTCCTAAGTGTGTGATTTCTCCCATTTCTTCGTTTTTTCTCATTGTTCTTCCTTCTTTCCGGACTATTTAGACATAAAAAAATTCCTGAAAAACACCATCGTTTTCCAGGAATTGATTGATCATTTCATGTTCAAATAAGCCCTAGTTTTGTTTATAGACAGGATGGTTACGAACTGTCTGACAAATATTCTACCATAAATGAAAGGAATTGACTAGTCTTGAACTAAACGATGAATCCATTTATTTGAATAAACACGATACAGTCCTACGATTACTTTTGTCACTTCTTCCATTCCTGCACAAATAACAACTACAGTAACAGGTAAATGCCACACTCCTGCTGCTAAAAGAGATAATGGTACGCCGACTAACCATACACAACTCATTTCTAATTTCATTCCATAATGAGTATCTCCACCACCTCTTAAAACACCTACAACAATAATGGAATTAATCGTTTTTAAAATAAAAATGATTCCCATCACTTGTAATAATTGTTGGCCAAGAGTATACACTTCTGGACTAATATGTCCAAATAGTAATAATGTCCATTGTGGCGTTAAACTTTCAATAGCACCAATGACTACACCCGTTATAATGGATAAAATAATAAATCGATTGGCATCTTTTTTCGCTCGTTCAATTTTATTTTTCCCAATACTTTGACCAAGCATAATACTACAACTACTTCCTAGCCCACGGACAATCACAAAGGCTAAACCTTGAATCGCAACTGCAATTTGCACCGCTGCAGTTGCTTGCGTTCCAACCATCGCATAAGCTGCATTATAAAACACTTGTCCTAATGCCCAAAATGTTTCATTGACAATAACTGGCAAAGTTGTCTTCCAATAGACCGTCCAAAATTCTTTTGGAATTTTTTGCAAATGTCGAATCGGAATTTGAAGTGGTCCTTGATAACGATTAATGACAAATACTAAAACACCAATCTCAATGATTCGAGCGACTACTGTTCCTAATGCTGCCCCGACAACTCCCATTGCTGGAAACCCTAATTTTCCAAAAATAAAAATATAATTAAAGAAAGCATTGGCGACAAAACTACTCATCGTTGCTATTAATGGAACTCTTGGATTTCCTGTACTTCTTAACGCACTACCTAAAGAAAAACTCCATGCAGTAATGACATATGTTAAGGCAGCAACCCGTAAATAATCCCCACCAGCTTGAACAACTGCTGCATCATGGGTAAATAATTCTAAAATTCCATAAGGGAAAACCATTGCAACAAGCATAAATGCCACAGAAATAGCTGTAGACAACATTAAACTTGCCTGATTAATTTTTCGAACTTGAGGAACATCCCTTACACCCCAATATTGAGCGAATAAAACTGAAGAGCCTGTATTAATTCCAAAACAAATTAATGTAAATAAGAAAAATACTTGGTTCGCTAATCCAACACCAGCAATACTTGCATCTCCAAGAGAGGAAATCATCATTGTATCTAATGTGTTCAAAAATGAAGTTAGTAAACTTTGCAATGCAACAGGTATCGCAATCGCAAACATTTGTTGATAAAACGCCTTCGAATTCATCTCATCCTCCTTTTATCATGTATCTATTTTTTCTAAATCATTTTCTCTTCAACTATTCTATACTTTTGATGAATTTCTTTCAAATGATTGTATGACTCCAAACAAAAAAAGGATGAGTATCTCATCCTTTTTGTTTGACTTAATTAGATTCCAGGTGCTTCGTTTAAGTGTGCACGTAGCATCCAAATGATTTTTTCAATATCGCCTTTGAAGCCGATGCAGATATCTTGTGATACATCATCGCCTTCTTCTCCAGCTGTTTCTAAACCTTCTTGGTATAAACCTCTTAAGTATTCATACCCTACTAATAAATGTCTTACCCATTCGTCAATTGAACGTTCGTAAGAAGCAGGAATATCTTGAATTTTAGTGTTATCTGCAAATTCACGTAATGTTGAATATGGTGCTCCTCCAATAGTGATTAAACGTTCTGATACTTCGTCTAATTGAGCGTTGATTTCATCCATTAATTTATCCATTGCTGGGTGTAATGTTAAAAATCCACGTCCACGCATATACCAGTGTACTTGGTGAATAATTGCTGCTTGTTGGCTTAAGTCAGCTACTAATTGATTTAATACTAATTTTGTTTTTTCTTTTGACATTTGTCATTCCCCCTTTATGAATAGAGTATATCACAGAATAGAATAATTCTAAACTAGAATGCTCATGATTTTTATAAATTTTTAAATAATAAAGAAATAAATGGACTTTTCGCCGTAGCAAACAGACATGAAAACGAAGGTTTGCTGCCGTCCCTTACTACTACAGACAAAGTCCTATTTATACCTCTTATTGGACGGAATAATTAGGCGCTTCTTTGGTAATTTGTACATCATGTGGATGACTCTCTCTCAATCCAGCACCACTCATACGAATAAATTGCGTATTTTCACGAAGCTCCTCTAAATTATGCGCTCCAACATATCCCATACCAGAACGCAAACCACCAATCATTTGATAAATAATATCACTAGCAGCTCCTTTATACGCTACACGACCTTCAATTCCTTCTGGAACACGCTTATTCGCTTCATTTTTAGATTGGAAATAACGATCACTCGAACCATTTTCCATCGCCGCTAAACTACCCATTCCACGATACGTTTTAAAACGACGTCCTTGATAAATCTCAAATTCACCTGGAGACTCATCAGTTCCTGCTAATAAACTACCTAACATAACGACATGTCCACCAGCAGCAATTGCTTTAACAATATCTCCTGAATATTTAATACCACCATCTGCAATAATCGCTTTTCCATATTCTCTTGCAACTGTCGCAGCATCATAGATTGCAGTTACTTGAGGAACTCCTACTCCAGCTACCACACGTGTCGTACAAATCGAACCTGGTCCAATCCCTACTTTTACAACATCCACTCCCACTTCAAATAAAGCACGAGTACCTTCTGCTGTTGCAACATTTCCTGCAATTAGCGTTGCATCTGGGAATGTTTCACGAATTTCTTTAATTTTACGGATGACTCCTGCACTATGTCCATGTGCTGTATCAATAACAATCGCATCTACCCCAGCTTCTAATAAAGCTTTCGCACGTTCAAAAGTATCAGAAGTAATACCGACTGCTGCGGCTACTAATAATCGTCCATGCTTATCCTTTGCCGAATTTGGGAATTCGATAACTTTCTCAATATCTTTAATGGTAATTAATCCTGATAAGTTTCCTTTTTCATCTACTAATGGAAGTTTTTCTATCTTATGTCTTTGTAAAATACTTTCTGCTTCTTTTAAAGAAGTTCCCACTGGTGCTGTAATTAATGGTTCCTTCGTCATCACATCTTCAATTTCAATAGAATAGTCTGTAATAAAACGTAAATCACGATTCGTTAAAATACCGACTAATTTTTGATTTTCAAATGATTCCACAATTGGAACTCCACTAATACGATATTTTGCCATTAATGCTTCTGCTTC
This sequence comes from uncultured Granulicatella sp., assembly GCF_963545075.1. Classification (GTDB taxonomy): domain Bacteria; phylum Bacillota; class Bacilli; order Lactobacillales; family Aerococcaceae; genus Granulicatella. Next base: position 12,402 of record NZ_CAUUHX010000018.1, on the reverse strand, counting down.
TTGTACAGAATGTTTCGGAGTTAAGAAAAATGGATTCAAAATAACGCCACTTTCAGAACGTTTCACTTTATGAACTTCTTCAGCTTGCGCTTCGATGGACATATTTTTATGAATAACGCCTAAGCCACCTTGACGAGCAATCGCAATCGCCATTGTAGAATCTGTAACAGTATCCATACTCGCACTCATCAATGGAATTTTTAACAATAAATTCTTTGCAAGTTGTACTTGTAAATCCACATCATTTGGTAGCACATGACTTTCTGCTGGAATTAATAGTACATCATCGAACGTATAACCTTCTTTTTGAAACTTCGTTTCCCACATGGACATAATGGAGACCTCCTAGAATCGATAATTTTTTTAATAGCTACTATACCACGAACTGAATAAAATTCAAGTGTTTTTTCATTAGAAAACGGTTAATTTATGAACATTTTTCGTATTTTGAATCAAAAATATTCTTATTTTCCTAATTTTCATTTCTACATTTTTTCATTACAATATCTGTGCTACAATAAACAGGAAGAATAAAGGGGGATTATGATGAAAAAATTCATTTATATGGTAGCAAGTCTAGCATTTTTAACAGCTTGTCACTCTAATACAACAGAAAACAAGACAGAAAGCACTCAAACGGCTACTACAACTGAACAAACTACTCTAACGATTCAGAAAAGTAATGGAGAAGCTGATCTATCATTAGGCATTCAAATGGTCGTTAATAAAAAACACAAACTTCCTGCAGATTATAATCCAGGAGAAAATCCAATTGCTGGGGAAAAAGTGAGGGAACTTATTCAAAAAATGCAAGAACTAGGTTTCAGTATTAGCAATCAATATAGTGGATTTCGTTCCTATGAATACCAAACTCAGCTTTATCAAAATTATGTGAATAAAGATGGAAAAGAAGCAGCAGATACTTATTCTGCTCGTCCAGGATATAGCGAACACCAAACAGGTCTTGCTTTTGATATTTTAAACGGAGCTGGTGGATTATTAGGAGAAAATCCTCAAGATGAAAAAGCCATTGAATGGTTGCATAAACACGCCCATAAATATGGCTTTATCGTAAGATTCCAAGAAGGAAAAGAAGCCATTACGGGTTATCAAGCAGAAGCCTGGCATTTAAGATATGTAGGGGATATTGCAGAAAAAATCTATACTTCAAAACAAACATTGGAAGAATATTTTGGTGTTGAAGGTGGCAATTACGCCGATTGATACTAAAGAAAATAACCGTTAATCATAGTGATTAACGGTTATTTTAGCATTAATAAATCTGACAGTCAGTCACGATTGAATGTTGTTTTTCTTTTAAAGATTCTAATCGTTCTTGATACAAACTTGGGAAAGTTGTCATTCTTGCACGAAGAGGTCTTACTTTTAATGCGGAAACTAAATAATCGACAAATAATAAACAATTATTTCTCCACATCGTATACAATTTAAATTGTGTTTTTCTAAATTTATAAAAAGTTACAGGCATGCATTGTACCATGAAATACGCATACATTTCTTCTAACTTTTCACTTACAGGATTAAACGAACAAATATCATCTGGAGGTGACCAAGTAAATGATTCCTTCAATACTTTTTCCAAGCGATTTTTAATTAATTGTACTTGTTCATCAGTCACTTCTAAACTATAAATATATAAAGTTTTTTGGTAATGTCTCTTACAAAATTTGAAATAATCTTCTCTTGGTGCTTTTAATAATACACCTTCACCTCTAGCTCCATTTAAAATACAAGCTAATTCATCATAATTTCCATAAGAGTATACATAGCCTTCAATACAAATATCTACATGTCCTAAAACTCCCATGCCAATTTCCATTGCATGAACGATAATTTCTAATTTTGATTTTGCTTCCGGAATTGGTCTAGCTTCACTTGTATCCACTTGGGATAAGTCCATTAACGGTAATAAACGAATTCCTTTTTCTACAATTCTTTCTCCCAATTTTACCATATTGAAAGAGATACACCTCGATTCATTTAACTGTTTCGTTGTCATTATATCACAACAAACCTTAATTCGTTACAAAAATCAAAAAACTCCGGCAATTTTTTGCCGGAGAAAAAAGGATAGAGTTTATTTACTTTTGGGAGGTAAATATTATTCTTTGGGAATGACTAAAGTATAGTCTCTAATTATGAATATTTTATGACGAAACTATGCTCTTTTCATTTTTTTACCAACCTTGTGCAGCATGTAATCCAGCAACATATCCTGTTACAAATGCTGCTGTAATATTATAACCTCCAGTATATCCATGAATATCTAATAATTCTCCACAGAAATACACTCCTTGAGCAATTTTTGATTCTAATGTTTTTGGATCCACTTCTTTTAGTTGAATTCCTCCACCCGTTACAAAACCTTTTTCAATTGGTAAACTTCCACCCACTGTAAATCTAAAATCTTGAATCGCGTTCAATAATTGTTGTACTTCTTGATCATTCATTTTACCAATCACTTTTTGAGAAGACAGGCCAATTTGTTGGAGTAAAAATTCTGCATATCGTTCAGGCATCCATTCTTTTAATGGTGTCTTCACTGTTTTTTGTGGATTATTTTCTTTCCACTCTTGCCATTTTTCTAATAATTCCTGTTTTGTTAAATCAGGTTGTATATTTAATGACATTGTAACTTCTGAGACATTGTCCTTTTGTTGCACTTGATGAACAAAGCTTGAGCAACGTAATACGGCTGGTCCACTAATTCCAAAATGAGTGAAAATCATATCCATTTGATGCGTCACAACTGCTTTTCCCTTTTTATTCAATACGCTTAGTGCAACATTTCTTAAAGAAAGAGCTCGTAATATACCTTCTTTAATGAAAGTTTCATTACTTGTTAAAGGGACTTCTGTGGCAAATAGTGGTGTAATGGTATGTCCTACACTTCGTGCAATTCCGTATCCATCTCCAGTTGACCCTGTTTTCGGATAGGATTTCCCACCTAGCGCTAAAATAACTGCATCTGCTTCAATTCTTTCACCAGTATCTAATTCCACTGCTGAAAACTGTCCTTCTTCTAGTCGAATCGCTTTAACTTTTACATTTGTTCTTACTTGAATGCCTAATCGTTTAATTTCTTCGATAAATGTATTCAAAATGGTTTTGGCAGAATCGGATACTGGAAACATTCTTCCATGGTCTTCTTCTTTTAATTGAACTCCTCGGTTTTGGAAAAAATCGATAATATCTTGGTTATCGAATTGAGAAAAGGCGCTATGTAAGAAGCGTCCGTTTCCTGGAATGTGTTTAATAATTTCATCTCTTGATCGGATATTTGTTACATTGCAACGTGTTCCTCCTGTTAAGAGTAATTTTCGTCCTAAGCTTGGATTTTTATCTAGTAGAATTACTTCTGCGCCTGCTAATGCTGCACTAACACTTGCCATTAGTCCGCTTGTTCCTCCACCTACTACAATGACTTTCATATTTTCTCCTTTGTATCTTTATTCGTAATTTTACTATAAGGGAAATGATACTTGACCGTCAAACTATAAGGTGAATAAAGAGAAAATACTTTTGGATATAGTAACAAAGGACGGCAGCAGCCTTGCTACCGCAAGTCTCATGCCTAAAATTCGAGCCTTGGTCTCGAATTTCCCTTCCACTAGTAACCATTCCATGGTTACTAGTGGGCTTGTTACTACGGGAAGTATTTTCTCTTTATTCACTTGGACGTTTCTAAGGAAATAGTGTGTTAAAAAAAACGAGAAAATACTTTTTGTTATTGTAACAAAGGACGGTAGCAGCCTTGCCTCGCAAGTCTCATACCTAAAATTCGAGCCTCGGTCTTGTTACTATAAAAGTATTTTCTCTATTTTTACTTCTGCGATTCTAAGGAAACAGGAATCGTTAGAATTACTTTTGTATAAGAATTTTCTACTGAATCAAATTCCATTTTAAACTCTTCTCCAAAATATAACGCTAATCTTTCTTGTACATTTTGAATTCCAACTCCTCCTAAAGCTTTATTAGAAGCACCTTGTTTCTTTAAACCTACTCCATTATCTTCAATCGTAATTTTTATATAAGGAAAATGATACTGAACCGTCAACTGTATTCTTCCTGGTCGATTAATTTCCTTAATACCATGATAAATAGCATTTTCTACTAATGGTTGGAGTACTAATTTAGGTAACAATATATCTGGAATATTTTCATCTACTTGAATCTCATAAGATAATTTTTCTTCATATCTTTGTTGCTGGATAAATAAATACTGTCTTACATGGTCCAGTTCTTTAGAAAGGGAAATTAAATCTTCTCCTCCATTTAAAGCTAATCTAAAATAAGTCGCAAGTGCTTTTGTAATTGAAACAACACGAGTTGTATCTTGGAACTCCGCCATCCAAATAATCGTATCCAGTGTGTTATATAAAAAATGTGGATTAATCTGACTCGATAAGGCCTTTAATTCATATACTCTTGCCAATTGTTCTTGCTTTCTAGCCTCCATCATTAATTGTTCTAAATGATTTAACATATGATTAAAATGATGAGCTAATTGTTGAAATTCACTAGCACCATTTGGAATAGCTCGTAAATCAGTTTGACCTTTTTCAACTTCCTGCATTGTTTCTTCCAAGTGTTGAATAGGTGATAAATGATGTCTTAAAATAACAACCATTCCAATTGAACAGGCAATAAAACTTAAAATCGCAATACTAAAGACAATCATAAATAATTGCTTCGATAATTGTTCCCATTGTGAAAAAGTACTAACTCCTACTAATACCCAATTACAATTATCAATAGAAATTTTATGTACAAAAAAATTTTTCCCTAGCATAGAATCCATTGGACTTTTTGCAATATCTTCTGCAGACATTTGCTTATCGACAGATTGAAAAACTTCGTTATCAGGATGATAAATGATTTTTCCCTCTGTATTAATCACAAACGCATATCCTTCACTACCAAGAGAAAGTTCTTTAATATAATTTTCAAGAGCGTGAGAATCAATATCAAATCGAACGACTCCTAAACTTTCATTTGTTTTAGACAAAATTTCTTGACTAATAGATAATACATATTTTTCATTTTGCAAGCGACTTGGTAATAAAACTGGATTATGAGATAAGTCAATAGCTTGTTGATACCATTCTTGCATCATTAATTCATTCGAATTAGCAGATTGAAGATTCTGATCACTTGAAACAATTCTTCCATCCTTTGTCACAATCGTCATAGATACAAAATGTTCATTACTTTTCATAAAGGCTTCTAGCCAATTTCGAATACTTAATTGCGAATTATTTTCTTTTTCTTGAGCAAATTGAACCACTTCTACCTCTTTAGCAATAGCGTTCACAGTATATTTTAATTGAGAGACATATTGTTCAATATATCGAGCACTTGTATCAATTTTAGCAGTTGTTTGTCCCGATACATTCTCTTTAAACAATTCACTACTTTTCCAATAAAAGACACTGCCAACAAGAATTAAAATCAAAAATAACATTCCCAATAAATAAGTTGTTAATGTAATGAATAAGGAGTTTTTCTTCATGATTCTACTCCTTTTTGAAATTGTTTTGGTGTTACTCCGAAAATTTGTTTAAATCGAACTGAAAAATAATTCACATCTTCCATTCCTACTGCTAAAGCTACTTCATAAATTTTCATGGATGTAGATAATAGTAGTACTTTTGCTTTATTCATTCGTTGAGTAATGACATAATCTTGAAATGTCATTCCTAATTTTTTCTTAATTAAGACACTGACATAATTAGGAGTAAAGCCTAATTGTTCTGCAACTTTTACAAGAGAAAGATCAGAATTATCTAATTGGCTATGAATGAGTTTTTCAATTTCTGTTTCTTCTGAAATAATTTCTACTTGATGAATTTGGTTTTCTTTTCGTTCTTTTTCTAATTTACCAACGACTGTGACAAAAAATGCTTCAATTTCTTTTTTAGAAATAGGTTTTAGTAAATAATCGTCTGCTCCTAATTTCAATGCAGATAGTAGATAATCGACGTAATCATATCCTGTTAGAAATACGATATGTGTATGAGGATAGTGTAATTTGACTTGTTGAGCTAATGTAATACCATCCATTTGTGGCATATTAATATCGGTTAGTATAATGTCAGGTTGTTGTTGTTGAATCATTTCCCAAGCTTGTTTACCATTTTCAGCTTCTCGTACATCAGAAATCCCTAATTGTTTGTAATCAATAAGTGAAGTGAGGCCTCTTCTAACAAGAGATTCATCTTCGACAATTAACAGTGAATACATACTCATCCCTCCTTATTCTATTATACTCCTCCTTTTTAAAAAAATTAACCGAAAGAGTGAATAAAGAGAAAATACTTCTGGATATAGTAACAAAGGACGGAAAACCGTCCTCTACTACTATAGATAAAGTTTTATTCATTACGCCCTCTCATATATATGCTCCTAACCAAAAAAGACTTGCCGTTGTAGCATTAGTCCAATAAGTCAAGTATGGCTTATTGGACAGGAAAAATTGAGACCAAGGCTCAATTTTTAGGCATGAAACCGAAGGTTTGCTGCCGTCCCCTGCTACAACAGCTAAAGTCTTATTTAACAAAATCCATCAAAAATCCATAACCTTTTTCTTCCATCTCTGCTAATGGAATAAAACGGATAGATGCACTATTAATGCAGAAACGTAATCCTCCTTTTTCTTGAGGTCCATCATCAAATACATGCCCTAAATGTGAATCCGCAATGCGACTGCGAACTTCAATTCGTTTCATATTAAAACTTGTATCTTCTTTATAAGTCACTACTTCAGAAGAAATAGGTTTTGTAAAACTTGGCCAACCACAACCTGAATCAAACTTATCTTTTGAAGAGAAAAGTGGTTCCCCAGTTGCTACATCCACATAAATCCCTGCTTCATGATTATCCCAATACTTATTAGAAAAAGCTATCTCTGTTCGGTTTTCTCTAGTGACCGCATATTGCTCTTTCGTTAATGTAGCTTTTAATGTTTCATCATCTGGTAATGGATATAAACTTGCATCAATGACAGGATCATTTGCTTTAGTTACATCAATATGGCAGTACCCATTTGGATGTTTCTTTAAATAATCTTGATGGTAATCTTCTGCAACAACAAAGTTTCTAAGATTTTCTCTTTCAATTGCAACTTTCTTTCCTAATTGTTCTTCTTTTTCTGCTACTACTTGTTCAACAATTTCTTTATCTTCATCATTTTGATAATAAATACCTGTACGATATTGACGTCCAACATCATTTCCTTGTTTATTCACTGATAATGGATCAATCACTCTAAAGTAATATAATAAAATTTCTCTAAGGGATACTACTTTTGCATCATATGTAATTTTTACAGTTTCTGCGTGATCCGTATCATGAATTAATTGATAGTTTGTTGTTTCTACTTTTCCATTTGCATACCCGCTAACAGCATCTTCTACCCCATTAATTCTTGAAAAATATTCTTCTAGACCCCAAAAACATCCACCTGCTAAATAAATTTCTTTCATGTCTTTCTCCCCTTTACGACTTGACTTCTTAATTTCTTGCTGCTTAATAAGAGAACTAACTTTTTTCTCAATCGGATTTCCATTCGCTTTTACATTCGATGGATTTGGATTGATGACATAATAAGCTGCAATCATTAATACTAACAACGCTACTAAACCAATAATGATCTTTTTCTCCATTTTAACCACTCCCTATATTTTATCGAGATATTTTGAATCTATTTATTCGTTTGGACGATACTAACTAAATCAAGAAAAGAACTTGCATTGTAGTATTAACATGAGAACTCAGGGCTGCTTCCTTCCTCTACTACTATAGCTAAAGTCTTATTCATACGTCCTCTCATATATATGATATTCTACCCGAAAAGACTTGCCATAGTAGTATTAGTCCAAAAAGCCACCATTGGCTTATTGGACAGGAAAATTTGAGACCCTAGGCTCAAATTTTCGGCATGAGACTCGCATTTTTGCGAGGCTGCTGCCGCCCTCTGCTACTATAGCTAAAGTCTTATTCATAAAAGAAAATTACATTTTATCCAGTTGTTTCTGAATATCCTCATTTGATAGATGCCCTGGATGAGCTTGCACTAATTCTCCATTTTGATTAATAAATACTGATGTAGGATAACCTATAACTCCCACTTGCTTAAAGAAATCTGGAGTTTCTGCCATTAATACAGGTAAATTTTTATAGTCTAATCCAGAGAACCATTCTTTAAAATCCTCTGCTTTTTTCTCACGATTCACTCCAGGAGCCACTACACTTAAAACAACCGTATCATCAGAATGATTAGCCGCAAAAGAATCAATATCTGCTAACCCAGCTAAGCAAGTTGGACACCATGAAGCCCATACTTTAATATAAACTTTCTTTCCTTTATAGTCTGATAATTTAACATCTTTTCCATCAAATGTTTTAAAACTAGCATCCACAGATTTAGCAGAAGTTGTCATTGCTTTTGTTTCTTCTTTTTTATCTTTCATTGTCATATCTGTTGAATTTTTCATTGTATCTCCCCCTTTCATCCCCATTGGTTGACAAGCTCCTAATAATAAACTAGCTCCAAGAACTACATATTTCCATTTCTTCATCTGTCATTCTCCTATCTTTGTAATAAAATTTGTATTTGTTGAAAAATAATCCAAGCTCCCATTCCTATAATGACAAGCCCCCCGATTTTCTTTAAGAGATATAATTGCTTTTTCGCAAGATTAAAAGCTTTCATCGCTGTAGTAGATGCAATTGCTAAAGCTAAAAACGGAATGGCTAAACCTAAAATATAAATCGCTAATAAAAACATTCCATAAAAAATACTTGCTTGTTGAGTTGCTACTAATGTTAGGACAGAACTTAAAACTGGACCTACACATGGTGTCCAACCAAAACTAAAACTAACTCCTAACAAATAGCTACTCCATAACGAATGCTTGCCATCTGTTTCAAACTGTACCATCTTTTGCTTTTGTAAAGTAGTTAGCTGAAACACTTCCATTTGATGTAAACCTAATAGAACAATAATCGTTCCTAACACTAAATGGAAATACGGATTATAAACCAATTGTCCTAATAGACTAGCTGCAAAACCTAATACAAAAAAGATTGTTGAAATTCCAGCTACAAATAATAATGTTCGAACAAGTGGTAAAATCGCAATTTCAAAATTTCCAACTTTTATTGTACGACTTCCTCTATCACTCATTAAAACTCCAAAATATACCGGAAATAATGGTAAAACACATGGAGAGAAAAATGACAAAAGTCCAGCAGCAAAAATGCTACCCCATAATAATAAATCCATAGATACACCCTCTTCTAATTGTTAATTTAAGTATAATGATTGTTTACAATATAAAACATAGAATTCTTTACAAAAAAACATGAATTTAATACGATATATTGTCAAAATAAAATAGAAAAAACTTTCTACCGTATTCAGTTCATAAGTATCTCCAAAAAGTGGTTCATCACTCATGCTAATACAGCAAAAAGTTTTTCTCTTCATTTCTTCATTAGTGTCTTTCAAACACTTTTTTTCCGTTAATATAAGTCGCTACGACACTTGTTTTCAAAATTTCTTCAGGACTTTCATCTAAGAAATTTTTCGATAAAATAACAAAATCTGCAAAATTTCCTACTTCTAATGTTCCAATATCTAAACGACTTAATGATTTTGCTGCTCCATTTGTATGAGCAAACAGAGCTTCTTGAGCACTAATTCTTTGTTCAGGCATCAATGCTGGTTTAGGTAGCCCTTCAACTGTTTGACGAGCCACAGCAAAGTACATCGTTTCAAATGGAGTTACATTTAGTACTACCGGAGTATCTGTTCCAAATGCTAAAGTTGCTCCCTGATTAATAAAGGATTTAAACGGAAACATTTGTTTTGCACGAGTTTCCCCAACTTCTTCATCTAATGTTTCATACCCCACTAATAAGTGGCTTGGTTGAACTGAAACAATAAGAGATTTTTGAGCAGTCAACGGCAAGTCCTTTGGATCCATCACTTCTAGATGCTCAATCGTATTGAATTTATAAGGCTTATCAAATGGGTATTTTTCTTGCGCTTGTTTGAAATTCAATAATGTTAATTCGACGGCTCTATCTCCAACTGTATGAATACGCATTGGCCAACCTTCTTGGTTGGCTAATAAAGTCAATCGTTCCATTTTTTCTTCCGTTAAAAGTGGACCTCCCACATCTCCTTCAAAAAATGGCATTGGGTATGGTTCCTTTAAGTAAGCAGTATGCGAACTTGTCACCCCATCATAAAACTGTTTCACGCCACCCATTTGCAACATTGGAGATTGATAAATTTGATAGAGACGACGATTTTCTTCAACTTCTTCACGCATCGCTGGGAAGAAGCTTACTCGAACCGTTGCATCATCTTCTACACTAGAATAAAGTTTTGGATAAACAATATCATCCGGACTTTCTCCTGTTAATGCAACATCACCAACTGCTGTGATTCCCATTGCATTCAAATGTTTCATATAGTCTAATAACGCTACTTTAGACTCCTCTTCATAAATTGAAAGTACTTTAGATAAATAATAAATCGCAATCGCTTCTAAAAATACTCCTGTTAGCTCACCATCTTTTTTGACAGCTTCACCACCAATTTCAGAAGGAATATTTTCACTCGTTAACCCTAATTCTTCTAATGCTTTTGTATTCAGCCAAATCGTATGTGCATCTCCTGCAATCAAGCAAATTGGAACTTCATTGGAAGCTTTATCTAAATCTTCCTTTGTTGGTAAAACTTGTTGTCCAAAATCACTCGCATACCAACCAATTCCAATTTTCCATCCATTATAAACAGGAATTTCTTTTGCTTGAGCAACAACTTCTTCAATCGAAGGAGCTCCGACTGCTTTCATCTTCCCTAAATGAATTAAACTAGATAAGTATAAATGCACATGCGCATCAATAAATCCAGGAGTAACCATTTGTTCCCCTGTATCAATTATTTCTCCGTCTACTTCTTTATCATAAGGAAGAATTGCTGCAATCTTCCCATCTTTTATTTCTAATATTCCTTCAATCGTTTCTTTTGAATCTCCAATAAAGAGATGTTTACTTTTAACAAAATAATGCATATTATAACTCCATTTTAAAATTTAAAAAGGCATCATTATAGTTGGAAATCCATTCTGTTCCAAGATATTCATAATGCTCTAAACTTTCAATCACTTCTTGTGATGGGTAAAATGTTTCATCTGAAACTACTTCTTCATCTAGTAAAGCTTTTGCTGCTTCATTTGGTGTAGCGTATCCTACAAACGCTGCATTTCTAGCGGCATTTTCAGGACGAAGCATAAAATTAATAAATGCATACGCTCCTTCAATATTTTCTGCATTATAAGATAAAGCAAAGTTATCTGTCCAAACGGCACTTCCATCTTGTGGTAAAATATATTGAACAGCTGGATTAGCTTCTGCTACAGCAGCCGCATCTCCTGAATAACCAATTCCAATTGGGGCTTCTTCTAATTTCATCATTGTTTTAATTTCTTCATTTAATACAGCACGTACATTTGGATTTAATGCTTTAATTTTTAATTCTGCTTCTTTTAATTGAGCTGCATCTTTTGAATTAAGTGAATAACCTAATGACTGCAATGCTAATCCCATTGTTTCACGATTTCCATCTAATAATAAAATTTTATTACGAAATTCACTCTTCCATAAATCATTCCAAGTTGTAATACTTTCTGGATCAATATATTTTGTATTCACCATAATCCCAACAGTCCCCCAGAAATAAGGAACTGTATATTGATTTCCAGGATCCACTGGACTATTTAATAAAAATGGCGAAATATTTTCTAAACCTTTAATTCTCGAATGATCCAATGGTTGTAATAAATTCTGATTGACTAATTTCGTAATACTCGATTCACTTGGAAATACGATGTCATATCGCGTACCACCTTGTTTTAATTTAGCTTCCATCGCATCATTTGAATCGAAAGTTTCATAGACCACTTGAATATTTGTTTCTGCTTCAAATTCTTTAATCAAATCTGGGTCGATATAATTTCCCCAGTTAAATAAATAGAGCTGCTGTTTTTCACTAGAAGCAGATTCATCTGCAGAAATTTCTTGCGATTGAATATATTTTTTTACTCCTAATAGTAAAAGTACAACGACTAAAATCGATAAAATTAAAGACACTAATTTTTTCATGAAAAACCTCATTTCTCTCTTGTTATTTTACAATAAGTTGATAGTAATAAAATATCGCTTTCACGTCAACTAGTACGTTCTGAAATGGAAAAATTTTTACAGAAAAAAACGAGGCTGGGCATTAAGTCTTAAAAATAGAAGAAAGCACGTCCCGATTTTGACGGAAATCAAAATTAGGACGTGCTTTTTAATAAATTCAGTAAA
>NZ_CAUUHX010000017.1:0-31201 GCF_963545075.1 uncultured Granulicatella sp. | reverse complement strand
CATATAAAAAATCCTGTCGGTGATTTCTCACCAACAGGATTTGTCGAACAACCTGTAAATAGGATTCAAATAACTCTTCTGAAATATTAAATTATTATAAACTGTTTGCTTATGAAATGACACCATTTTTCATTGAATCTATTATGTCAGTTATCTTTCCTAGTTCGATACCTTGTTGGATTCCTTCTGTAATACCTCGTTCAAGTCCTCGTTTTAATATTTTTCTTCTTTATGCTTGTATATTTCTTGTTCATTTATCATACTTTTTCGTTTAATACTAGTTTGATGTGTTAAGCAAGATAAACCTAATTTGATAAAAATTGGGGTGAAAATAAAATATTTTTTAACTTTTTTGATAAAAAAGTGGTGAAAAGTGGGGGAGTGTGGTAAACTAGGGATAATTATGAATGATAGGAGGAGTCTGCATGTTAATCGGTGAATATCAACACACAATAGATGCTAAGGGACGTATGATTGTTCCAGCTAAGTTTCGTGAAGATTTAGGATTCACTTTTGTTGTAACACGTGGACTAGATGGCTGCTTATACGGCTATCCTCTTGATCAATGGCAATTGCTTCGTCAAAAGTTGAGTGAATTACCTCAATCGAAAAAAGACGCTCGTGCATTTGCTCGTTTCTTTAATTCTGCTGCAAGTGAAGTAGAATTTGATAAGCAAGGAAGAATTAATATCACACCTACTTTAAGAGAACATGCAGGTTTAGTGAAAAACTGTCGTGTTATTGGTGTGAATGACCGAATTGAAATTTGGGATGAAGAACGTTGGAAAGCATATATTGCTGAAACTGAAGAGAATTTTGAAGAATTAGCAGAACAAATGGCTGATTTTGGATTTTAGAAAGGATATTAATAAAGAATGTTTAAACATGTAACCGTATTGCTACATGAGACAGTCGACAATCTTGAAGTAAAACCAGATGGGGTTTATGTGGATTGTACTCTAGGTGGAGCAGGACATAGTGAATATTTATTAAGTCAATTGACAACAGGTCATTTGTATTGTTTTGACCAAGATATGAATGCTATTGATAATGCTAAAATCCGTTTAAAGAATTTTATTGATGAAGGTAAAGTAACGTTCATTCACGCAAATTTTAGAATGATTCAAAAAAAACTAAATGAATTAGGAATCAAAAAAGTAAATGGAATTTTGTATGACTTAGGAGTATCTTCTCCACAATTAGATCAAATTGAGAGAGGGTTTAGCTATCATCAAAATGCTATTTTAGATATGAGAATGGATCAAACTGCGTCATTAACTGCAAAGGAGATTATTAATGAGTGGAGTTATGATGAATTAGTACGAATTTTCTACCGTTATGGAGAGGAAAAATTCTCAAAACAAATTGCAAGAAATATTGAACGTATTCGTCAAAACCATGAGATTGAAACGACTGGAGAATTAGTAGATATTATTCGAGATAGCATCCCTGCTGCAGCAAGAAGAAAAGGGGGACATCCTGCTAAAAGAATTTTCCAAGCAGTTCGTATTGCGGTAAATGATGAATTAGCGGCGGTAGAAGATTCCCTTGAACAAGCTTTTGACTTGTTAGAAGTTGGAGGAAGAATAAGTGTTATTTCATTCCATTCTTTAGAAGATCGTATTGTGAAGACGATGTTTAAACAAAAAAGTACTGTAGAACAAGGTCCTAAAAATTTACCAATTTTACCAGGGCAGTTAGAAAGTGCTGATTTTAAATTGATTACAAGAAAACCAATTTTGCCAACAGAAGAAGAAATGCAAGAAAACTCACGATCACAAAGTGCAAAATTACGAGTGATTGAACGTGTGAAATAATTAGTAAAGGAGGCGTTTTTTGATGGCATTAGCAGAACAAATCGTTGATGTAAATTCTACAACAACAGTCAAAGAAGCCTTTCCGAATACTTATTCCGACAAAGTAGTAACGGCTATTCCTCAAGAAAAAGTAAAAGTTAATTATGCAAGAAATATGGTTGTTTCAATTGTAGTAATTGTATTATTAGGCACTTTAACAGTTGTTAGCTCAATGTTAGTGGCGAATAAAAATCGTCAATTGCAAGATATACAAACCAATACGACATTGATGCAAAGAAAAAATGATACGTTATTACAATCGGCGCAAGAATTATCACAATATGACCGTGTGAATCGTATTGCAAAAGAACAAGGGTTACAAATGGGTCAAAATAACGTAAGGAATGTTGGACAATGAAAATGAATAATTTTAAGAAATATTTGGGAAATAGAAAGATTGCGATACGTTGCTTGATGGCAATCGCATTCTTCCTATTTCTCATTTTTTCTTTTCACTTCTTTAAAATAATGGTGCTGGGACAAAGTCATGGTGTTAATTTAAGAGACGAATTAGATAAGAAATTAACACATACAACACTATTGAAGGCTAAACGTGGAAATATTTATGATGCAAGTGGTAGTCCCATTGCTGTAGATGCAACGAATTATTCTTTGTTTGCTGTATTAACAGATCAATGGGATAAAGGAAAAAAAGATTATGTACAAGATTTTTCAAAAACTGCACAAGTTCTATCAAAATACATTGATATGAAGGCTCCAGAAATTGAAAAAATCTTATCTCAAAAAAATGTTTCCCAAGTAGAATTTGGAAATGCAGGGAAAAATCTTTCTGTTGAAACAAAGGAAAAAATTGAAAAAGAAGAACTTCCCGGTATTAAATTTACGGAAAATCTTTCACGTTATTATCCAAACGGAATTTTTGCTTCTCATTTGATTGGATATACGGATGTAGAAGAACAACAAGTTGATGGAAAACCAGTTGAACAATTGGTTGGTAAGATGGGAATTGAAGCATTGTATAATGCAACTTTGACTGGGAAACCTGGAGAAGTAACTTCAAGATTAGATGGAAATGGATATGTTATTTCAGGAAGTGAAGAAGTAACGGAACAACCAAAAGATGGAAATGATTTATATTTAACGATTGATAAAAAAATGCAGACCTACCTAGAATCTTTGGTGTCTCAAGTGAATGATAAGTACTTACCAAGTCAATTGACTGCGATGTTAGTAGATCCAAAAACTGGGGATATTGTAGCTGCTACACAACGTCCTACATTTAACGGAACAACTAAAGAAGGAATTTCTACGATGTGGAATAATCTTTTAACGGATGAAGCTTATGAACCAGGTTCTACTATGAAAGTATTAGCTCTTGCTGCTGCTATTAATGAAGGAGTTTTTGACCCTAATGAAAAGTATGAATCTGGTAAAATCCAGATTTTTAAAGATTTAGTTCGTGACTATAATAAAGTTGGTTGGGGGAGAATCACTTATTTAGAAAGTTTAGCTCACTCAAGTAACGTTGCTTTTGTTCATGTAGTTCAAAAAATTGGAGTAGAAAAATGGAAGCAATATTTAGATTTATTTGGATTTGGTCAAAGTACGCAATCAGGATTTTTAAATGAAGCTACTGGATTGAATACATATAATTCTTATTTACAACAATTGTCGACTGGTTTTGGACAAGGGATTTCTGTAACAGCTTTTCAAATGGTACAAGCTTTTACAGCAATTGCGAATCAAGGAGAAATGAAAAAATTAAGAATTGTGGATCATGAGTTTAGACCAGCAACAAATACTACAGTTAATTTTTCTGAAAATTCTTTAGGGCAAGTAATTAAACCGGAAACAGCTAAAAAAACTCTAGAATATTTACGTCAAGCAACTACTATGAAAGATGGAACATCTAATGGGTTTGATATTGAAGGTGAGGAAATAGCTGCGAAAACAGGAACTGCCGAATTTGTAAATCCTGAAACAGGAACTTATTACTCGTATGGAAGTAATTATATTTATTCTGTAGTTGGATTTGCGCCTGCAAGTGATCCAAAATATATTTTATATATTACATTGAAGCAACCTCAAAATAACCCTTATGGAGCTGGAGGTAGTGCTTTAATTAAAGAGATTTTTAATCCAATGATGAAACGTGCGTTAGATTATAGTCGATTAACGCAATAAAAAGGAGGAATTTAGAAATGTTAGCTACAGAATTAGCTCAATTAATTTATCTCAAAAAGATTGAAGGTAATTTATCAGGTGTAACAATTGATTTTTTAGCACAAGATTCAAGAAAAGTTCGTCCAAATACATTATTTTTCTGTATTGATGGAGTTACAGTAGATGGGCATCGCTTTGCTGCTGCTGCGAAAGAAAAAGGTGCCGTTGCCTTTGTAGCTAGTAAATCTATCAAAAATCAAGTAGGGGATACTCCAGTAATTTATGTTAAAGATGTGACAAGAGTGATGGCTTTGTTGGCAAATCATTTTTATGGATATCCAACTCAATCTTTACAAATGATTGGTGTTACAGGAACTAATGGTAAAACGACAGTCACTCATATGATTGATGCATTGCTAGAAAAGACAGATAAACCGACTGCATTAATTGGAACAATTTATCGAAAAATTGGTTCGAAAATCATTCCAACTCACAATACGACGCCTGAAATTTTAACATTGCATGAAACTTTCCAAGAACTAAAAGAGATTGGTGGAGAAACTTGTTTGATGGAAGTTTCCTCTCATGCTTTACAATTAGGTCGTATTTGGGGATTAGATTATGATTGTGTAGTCTTTACGAATTTAACACATGAACATCTAGATTTACACAAAACAATGGAACAATATGCGCATGCTAAAAGTTTATTATTTTCTCAATTAGGAAACTATGTTGGAGAAAATTCTAAACCAAAAGTAGCGATTTTAAATGCGGATGATGAACAGTTTCAAATGTTTGAGTATTCTACTCCTGTTCAAGTAATTAGTTATGGAATTAATGAGGAAGCTGACTTCAAAGCTGAAAATATTCGTACAGAAAATGGACATACAATCTTCGAACTAGTAATTCAAAATGATGAACGTTACTTAGTAGATATGCCATTACTAGGAATTTTCAATGTTTATAATATGTTGTCTGCAATTGCAGTGGCTTATGTTTATGGAATTTCTATAGAAGAAATATTGAAAAAGGTGAAAGCTTTTCAAGGTGTAGCAGGTCGTATGCAACCTGTTGATAAAGGACAAAATTTCCAAGTCATTGTAGACTTTGCCCATACACCAGATGGATTAGAGAATGTATTAGATTCTCTAGTACAAATTCCACATGGAAAAATCATTACAGTTGTGGGGCATAGCGGAGGAAATCGTGATTCAAGCATGAGACCAGAATTAGGAAGAATTGCGTTAACAAAATCTGACCATGTTGTTTTCACGGCAGATAACCCTAGAACAGAGCCTTTATCAAATATTTATGAAGGATTGCTAAGTGCAGTTAATAAGAAATCTGTTTCTTATGAATGTATTGATAAACGAGAAGAAGCCATTGAAAAAGCACTTCAATTAGCGAGTGCTGGAGATATTGTGCTACTTGCTGGAAAAGGGGTAGAAGCTTATCAAATTATTGGTGAAGTAGAATATCCTTATAATGAAATCGAAGTTGTAGAATCATTATTAGGAAATAGATAAAAAGGAGAAAATGATGACATTACAATTATTACTTGTATTAGGAGCCACATTACTAGCAACAGTATTTGCGGAACCTAAATTTATTCAATTTATGCGAATGAATCAGTTTGGGCAAACAACTTTAGAGGATGGTCCATCTTGGCATAAAGCAAAAAGTGGAACACCAACGATGGGGGGATTTATCTTCCTGCTGATGATTGGAATTGTCAGTTTAGTTCTTGGAGGATTATTTGGACATTTTAATTTCACATTATTAAGTGGCGTCATTGGATTTGTATTTTTTGGTGCAATCGGATTTTTTGATGATTTTATTAAAGTATTTAGAAAGCAAAATCAAGGTCTAAAAAGTCATCAAAAATTTGCTTTACAAATAGTTGGATCAGCAGTTTTTGTTGCTTTATTCTTATTAAGTGGACGTAATCCTTTAATTTATATTCCATTTGTTGGTGAAGTACACAGCTTAGTATTGTTTGCTATTTTTACGATTATTTGGATTACAGGGTTTTCAAATGCGGTGAATTTAACAGATGGGCTAGATGGTTTAGCAACGTCAACATCTATTGTCGCTTATGCAACGTATGCATTTTTAGCATTACATTCGAAACAGGTTGAAATTGCATTCTTCTGTTTTAGTGTAGTTGGAGGATTAATTGGATTCTTAATGTTCAATTGGAAACCAGCTAAAATCTTTATGGGAGATGTTGGTTCCCTAGCATTAGGTGCAGGTTTAGCCATTATTTCTCTAATGCTTCATCATGAGTGGAGTTTACTAGGAATTGGGATTGTATTCGTATTAGAAACAGCGAGCGTTATTATTCAAGTAACCTCATTCAAATTAACAGGAAAACGTGTGTTTAAAATGAGCCCAATTCACCATCATTTTGAAATGTGTGGATGGAAAGAAGTGAAAATCGTATTAGTCTTCAGTTTAGTGGGACTAATCGGAACGCTTATTACATTAGCATTGATTTAGAAAAGCTTTTTAGCTTTTCATACATATTTTTCGGCAGTTTATACTGCCATATACATATTGAAATTAATTTAGGGGGCATATTAGGTGCTGAATGAAAAGAAATTTGAACATAAAAGAGTATTAGTGATTGGATTAGCGAAAAGTGGAGTGGCAGTTGCTAAATTATTATTACATCAAGGAGCGATTGTAACTGTAAATGATCGTATTCCATTAGAAGAAAATCCAGATGCAAAAAGTTTAATTGAAGAAGGAATTCGTGTTTTAGCAGGTTCACATCCAGTAGATTTATTAGAAGAACATTTTGATTTTGTTGTGAAAAATCCTGGAATCCCATACCATAATTGTATGGTAGAAGCAGCCATTAAAAAAGGAATTCCAGTATATACAGAAGTAGAAATTGCCTATCATTTATTAGAAGGTTTAATTATCGGAATTACAGGTTCAAACGGGAAAACGACTACAACTACATTAGCGAGTTTAATGTTGAAAGAATCTTTCCCTGAACGTGAAGTATATGCGGCAGGAAATATTGGAATTCCATTATCGCAATTAGCGGAACAATCGACAAAAGATGATATTTATGTTTCAGAATTAAGTAGTTTCCAATTGATGGGAATTGATCAATTTAAACCGAAAATTGCGTGTATTGTAAATATATTCAGTGCTCATTTAGATTATCATGGAACAAGGGAAGAATATATTAAAGCAAAACTTCAATTGACGAAAAATCAAACGGAAGACGACTACTTAGTTTATAATGCCGATTATCCAGAATTGATTACCTTAATTGAAGGTCACACAAACGCAACCTTAGTTCCATTTAGTAGAAAAACTGTTTTAGAATTTGGCTCTTCAGTTGAAGATGATTACATTTGCTTCAATGGTGAGAAGGTAATTCCTGTTTCAACGATTCAAGTTCCTGGAACACAAAATGTTGAAAATGTACTAGCAGCAGTCGCGATTGCAAAATTAGCAGGAGCTACAAATGAAGGAATTCAAAAAGCAGTACAAAACTTCCATGGTGTAAAACACCGTACACAATTTGTAAAAGAAGTGAATAAGAGACGTTTCTACAATGATTCGAAAGCAACGAACATTATTGCGACTCAAACAGCTTTACGTAGCTTTACAAATCAATCGGTTATTTTAATTGCCGGTGGATTAGATAGAGGGAATGGGTTTGATGAATTAGTTCCAGATTTAACTTCTGTTTCAGGAATTGTTTTGTATGGAGAAACAAAAGAAAAATTACAAGAAGCTGCGAAAGTTGCCGGTATTCCTGTTATTGAAGTCGTGAATACATTAGAAGAAGCTACTAAAAAAGCGTATGAAATTAGTAAAGAAGACGATATTATTTTATTATCACCAGCTTGTGCAAGTTGGGATCAATTCAAAAACTTTGAAATTCGTGGAGATGAATTTATTCAAGTTGTAGAGAATTTATAAGAAAGAGGAAATATTCATGAGAGTTGTCGTATCTGGCGGAGGTACAGGAGGTCATATTTATCCTGCACTTGCATTTATGAGATATTTAGAAACACAAGAAGATGTAGAATATTTATACATTGGAACTAAACGTGGATTAGAAAGTAAAATTGTTCCACAAGCGGGGTATGATTTTGAATCCATTAAAATCGAAGGCTTAAAGCGTTCGTTTTCATTAGAAAATTTAAAAACAGCATTCTATATGGTGACAAGTGTCATTAAAGCAAGAAAAATTTTAAAAGAATTTAAACCAGATGTTGTCATTGGTACAGGAGGTTATGTTTGTGCCCCTGTATTATTTGCCGCAAGTTTATTAAAAATTCCTACCATTATTCATGAACAAAATAGTGTTGCAGGAGTAACGAATAAATTTTTAGCAAAATGGGTGAATAAAATTGCCATCTGCTTTGAAGATGTGAAAAAAGATTTTGCATCGTACAGCAATAAAGTTGTTTTAACAGGAAATCCTAGAGGACAAGAAGTTGTTGAAATTAAGAAAAATCCTGAATACTTAGCTTCTATTGGAGTTCAGACAGAGTTGCCAATTGTTGTAATCTTTGGTGGAAGTCGTGGGTCTGAGCGAATGAATGAAGTGTTTGTTGAAGCGTTAGAAGGATTTGCGAATAAACACTATCATGTCATTATGGTTACAGGAGAAGTTCATTATGACAAAATCAACAATCAGATTACAAATTTAGCAAAATCATTGCCAAACGTTTCTGTTTTTCCGTATATTAAAGATATGCCACAACTATTTCAAAATGTGGATTTAGTTGTTTGCAGAAGTGGAGCAACAACTTTAACAGAATTAACAGCTTTAGGATTAGCAAGTGTTTTAATTCCAAGTCCATATGTGACGAATAATCATCAAGAAGCAAATGCTCGTTCTTTAGTCGATCAAGGCGCAGCGTCGATGATTTTAGAAAAAGAATTGAATGCTCAAACAATGTTAGCTGAAATTGATGAAATTTTATTAGATTCTCATAAGAAAGAAGCTATGGCTGCTTCCGCTAAAAAAATGGGAATTACAGACGCAAGTGTAAGATTAACAAGTATGATTCATGAAATTATTTAGAAAGAAAAAGGAGGAGCATTATGAAATTTTTAAAAAAATCTTCAGCTTCTTCGACTCCTCCAACTAATTTTCAAGAGGAAAAACCTAAAAAAGAATCGTTAATAGTATTAAGAAAAATTTTTTATTTTTCTAAGTTAGAAATGAGATTTTTATGGTGGATTTTCATTGTAAGTTTGATTTGGGGAGTGTATTTTATTTCTCCGTTTTCAAAACCAAAAGAAATATATGTGTATGGGAATCGTCAAGTAGCAGTAGAATCAATTCAAGAACAAGCAGGCATCAAAAAAGGAAAAAGTATTTGGGGAATCTTATCGGAACATGAAATTATTCGAAAGAGATTAACAAATCGAAATCCTAAAATTAAAGATGCTTCTGTAACGTTGACTGGATTTAATAAGATCCAATTAACTGTTTTAGAAAATCCTGCAGTAGGATATTATGTTGAAGATGGACAATATAAAGAATTACTAGCAGATGCTCAAACGATTCAAAAGGAAGAACCAACTATGAAAGAAGATTTTCCTGAATTAGTGAATTTTACAGAAGAATCCAGAAAACAATTAGCAGAGCAACTGGAAAAAACTTCCCCAAATGTAATTCGAATGATTCGTCAAATTAAATATGTTAATCCAGAACAAAAACCATTAAAACTTCAATTA
The DNA here is from genome assembly GCF_963545075.1 of uncultured Granulicatella sp. Taxonomy (GTDB): domain Bacteria; phylum Bacillota; class Bacilli; order Lactobacillales; family Aerococcaceae; genus Granulicatella. The sequence continues at coordinate 21,503 of NZ_CAUUHX010000017.1, read as the reverse complement.
AAAATGAGAGATGGAATGAATGTAATAGGAACGTTAAAAGATATTGGTGAAAAGTTAAATTATTATCCAAGTATTTTAAAACAATTGCCTAAAAAATCAGGAACGATTGATATGGAAGTTGGAATTTTTTACACACCTGATATGAATGCCCAATAAATTGAAAAAATATATTAAGAAAATATACAAATGTTTTCTTAACAGTAAAGAAATATGTTAAAATAAAACAGTATAGTTATTTATAAAATGTGAATAGAAAATAGAAGTAGGAGGTTTCAATAAACGTGAAAAATCAAGGAATTTATGTGAGTTTAGATATTGGAACCACTTCAATTAAGGTTGTTGTTGCTGAATATATTCGTGGACAATTAAACATTATTGGAGTCGGCAATGAAAAATCTCAAGGACTAAGCCGGGGAGTAATTGTAGATATCGACGAAACAGTTGAATCTATTAAAAAAGCCGTTAAACAAGCAGAACAAAAAGCAAATATTCAAATTCAAGATGTTATTGTAGGAATCCCAAGTAATCAAATTTCAATTGAACCATGTCATGGTATGATTGCTGTTTCAAGTGAAAATCGTGAAATTACGGATATTGATGTTCATAATGTGATTTCGGCAGCAAAAGTTCGTTCAGTTGCACCAGAAAGAGAAATTATTTCTGTCATTCCGGAAGAATTTATCGTAGATGGATTTGATGGAATTAAAGATCCTCGTGGAATGATTGGAGTTCGTTTAGAATTATATGCAAGTATGATTACTGGTCCAAAAACAATTGTTCATAATATTAAACGTTGTATTGATAAAGCAGGGTTGAATATTGAAGAAATGGTCATTCAACCACTTGCAATAAGCCAAGTAGCAATGTCTGCAGGTGAACGTGAATTTGGTACAATTTTAATTGATATGGGTGGCGGACAAACGAGTGCATCAGTGATGCATGATCATCAATTAAAATTCTCATATGTAGACCAAGAAGGTGGGGACTTCGTTACAAAAGATATTTCTGTTATCTTAAACGCAAGTTTCGAAAATGCAGAGCGTATCAAACGTGAATATGGTTATGCTATTTCTACGGAAACTTCTGATGAAGAATTCTTCCCAGTTGAGACAATTGGTAAGAAAGATCCTGTTAAAGTGGATGAACATTATTTATCAGAAATTATTGAAGCAAGAGAAGTTCAAATTTTTGAAACAATTAAACGTGCTTTAGATCAAGTAGATGCATTAAGTTTACCTGGAGGAATTGTGTTAACAGGAGGAGCATCTTCAATGGCAGGTGTACTTGAATTAGCTCAAGAAATTTTTGGAGTAAATGTGAAAACTTATATTCCTGAACAAATGGGAATGAGAAATCCAATTTATGCAACAAGTATGGGATTAATTCAATACGCAGCATCATTAGATGATGTGCATCGTATTGCCCAAAAAGGTAAATTAACAACTGAAAAGAGAGTAACACCTCTAACGAACCCTAGCCGTCCAGTTGTAGAACCAACTCCACAACCAGTTGAACAACCAAAGGTGGAAGTGGAAGTAACACAAGAAACTGAATCAGAAAGTTTTGGAGATAAAGTGAAAAACTTCTTCAAAATGTTTATAGACTAGTACGAATCTAAGGAGGAAAAAGAATGGAATTCGAATTTGATACAAATTTACAAGGCGCTGTTATTAAAGTTATTGGTGTAGGGGGAGCAGGTAATAATGCTGTGAACCGTATGATTGCTGAAGGCGTACAAGGCGTTGAATTTATTGTTGCCAATACAGATACACAAGCTTTAGCAAATTCTAAAGCAGAAACTAAAATTCAATTAGGACCTAAATTAACAAAAGGTTTAGGAGCAGGTTCATTACCTGATATCGGTTTAAAAGCAGCAGAAGAAAGTGAAGAACGTATTCGTGAAGCTTTATCAGGAGCGGATTTAATTTTCGTTACAGCTGGTATGGGTGGAGGAACTGGTACTGGTGCAGCGCCAATCGTAGCTCGTATTGCAAAAGAATTAGGAGCATTAACTGTTGGGGTTGTGACTCGTCCATTTAGCTTTGAAGGACCAAAACGTGGTCGCTATGCAGCAGAAGGTGTTGCTCAAATGAAAGCTAACGTTGATACATTAGTAACCATTTCAAATAACCGTTTATTAGAAATCGTTGATAAAAAGACTCCGATGTTAGAAGCTTTCCGTGAAGCAGATAATGTATTACGTCAAGGGGTACAAGGTATTTCTGATTTAATTATTGCACCTGGTTATGTAAACTTAGACTTTGCTGATGTTAAAACAGTGATGAAAGATCAAGGATCTGCATTAATGGGTATTGGAGTTGCTAGTGGTGAAAACCGTACAGCAGAAGCAACTAAAAAAGCTATTTCTTCTCCATTATTAGAAGTATCAATTGATGGAGCAGAACAAATCTTATTAAATATTACAGGTGGATCTGATTTAACATTATTTGAAGCACAAGATGCTTCTGATATCGTAGCAGCAGCTGCAACAAATGATGTAAACATTATCTTTGGTACATCTATTAATGAAAATCTTGGAGATGAAGTAATTGTAACAGTGATTGCGACTGGTATTGATGAAGAACACAAATCTTCAAAAAAAACAACAGCACGTACTAGCCGTGCAACATTAACACCAACTACTCCAACATCAACAAAAGAAATTGGAAATAACCCTCAAACATTCCAAGAAAAACAAGTAACACCAAAGAAAAAAGCAGTAGTTGAAGAAAAACAACCTGAAAAAGATATTTTTGGAGATTGGGATATCCGTCGTGAAGCAAGTGCTCGTGAAACAACAACAGAAACAGATTCACCATTTGCTCAAAAGAGTTTCGTGGAAGCTCCAGTGGAAACAAAATATGAATCTGATGATACTTTAGACACACCACCATTCTTTAGAAGAAGAAACAGAAACTAATGACCATGATTAAACGTAATGCAGAACAAATTGTTACACGCATTCAACAATCATGCGATAAAGTTTCTAGAGATGTACAAGAAGTATGTCCAATTATAGTAACTAAAAATCGTACGAATGAAGAAATCCAAGAAGTTTATTCTCTTGGATTTCGACATTTTGCGGAGAATCGTGTTGAAAAATTATTAGAACGTCAGAAAGCATTTCCTCAAGAAGATATTATTTGGCATTTAATTGGGCCATTACAAAAAAGAAAAGTAAAACAAATTGTAAATCATATTCAATATTTCCACGCAATTGATCGTCTATCGATTATGGAAGAAATTGAAAAAAGATTAGAGGCTCCGTTGAAATGTTTTCTTGAAGTTAATATTTCTGGGGAAGAATCGAAACATGGTTTTACAAAAGCAGAAGTATTTGAAGCATTTGAAGTCGCAAAACGATATACTAAAATTGACATTATTGGCTTCATGACAATGGCACCATTTGTTGCGAGTGAAGAAGAAATTCGACACTATTTTCATGAGTTAAAAGAGATTTCTGAAGAGGTCAGAAGTGAAAACCCAATACAATTGAGTATGGGGATGAGTCAAGATTATCCGATTGCGATTGAAGAAGGAGCCCATTTTATTAGAATAGGAACCGCATGGTTTGAAGAGGAGGAGTAGTATGGGATTTTGGAATCACGTTAAAACATTTTTAGATCCAGATGATGGGTATGAACCAATCGATGAAGAAATGTATGAAGAGGAAAATCTTCAGTCAACTGTACAAGATTACCGAAGAACTCCCTCTAATGTTGTTAGTTTTCAACAAGCACAACAAAATAAAAAAGTTTCAAAAGTTTTTGTGATGGAACCAACGGTTTATACAGAAGCAGAACGTGTGGCAGATGCTTTGTTAAAAGGTGAAGCAGTGATTATTAACTTTAGAAAAATGGAAGTTACTGATGCAAAAAGAGTGATTGACTTCGTTGTAGGGGTTACTTATGCTATTAACGGAGATGTTCAACAAATTCGAGAAGATATTTATATTTGTTCGCCACCAAATTTCCAAGTACAAGGATCCTTTGTTGAGGATGAGTATTCTTCTTATTAAAAGTTATTAAATAGTTAAGGAGAAAGATATGTTATTATTTCAATTAATCCGTTTATTATTACGGGCAATTGATCTTTATATATTATTAATTACGATTTATGTTGTATTAACTTGGTTTCCACAAGCGCAAAATACAAAATTAGCTAAATGGCTTCAGGCATTGTGTGAACCATATTTATCTTATTTCGATAAAATAAGAATTGGAATGTTTGGTTTTTCAGCTATCTTTGGAATTTTATTTTTACAGTTTTTAAAACTAGGCATTATTCAAATTGTTAAATTTATTTTTTAATAGGTGATAGTTATGGATACGTCTATATTTCAACATTTTAGAAAAGAAGAACAAGATTTTATTCGAAAAGTAGAATCTTGGGTTGTTTCTTGTCAAGAACAGTATGCACCGATATTGACTCCATTTTTAGATCCACGTCAACAATTTATTGTTGAAGCGATTGTTGGTCAATATGATGACATTAAATTTCAGTTTGAAGGTGGATACATTGCTGCTGAACGAAAAAGATGTATGATTTATCCAGATTTTTATGCACCAACAACAGAAGAGTTTGACGTTGAATTAATAGAAATACATTATCCAATTAAATTTTCTTCAATTAGTCATGGACAAATCCTCGGTTCTTTGGTAGGCTTAGGGATAGACCGTGACCAATTAGGAGATATTATTTCTGATGGGATTCGTTGGCAATTATTGCTCACGAAACAAATGTTACCTTATTTGAAACAAAATTTTCAAAAAGTTGGAAAAATTAGTATTCGAATAGATGAAAAAGATTATACAGAATTAATTTTACCGATTGATCATTGGACATATACAACCGCAATTGTGTCTTCATTACGATTGGATACATTAATTGCATCTATTTTTCATACATCTAGACAGCGCTCGAAGGAATTGGTAGAAAGTAATAAAGTAAAAGTTAACTGGGCAGAAGAAATTCGTCCTGATTTTATGATTGAATTACTTGATATTATTTCCATAAGAGGGTATGGTAGAATACAGATAAAAAATATAGAGGGACGGACAAAAAAGGATAAAATAAAACTTGAAATAGGTCTGCTCGAGAAAAACAAATAAGAGGAGTTGGAATTATGTTAACACCAATCGAAATTCATAATAAGGAATTTCCTACAAAATTTAAAGGTTATGATCCTGAAGAAGTAAATGATTATTTAGATGAAGTCATTCGTACGGTTGAACAATTAATTCGTGAAAATAAAGATTTAGAAAAACGTGTAAAATTCAATGAAGAAAAAGTATCATACTTTAATTCAATTCAAGAAACACTTAATAAATCAATTATTGTTGCGCAGGAAGCAGCTGATCGCTTAAAAGAAAATGCTCGTAAAGATGCAGAAATTATTATTTTTGAAGCTGAAAAAGAAGCGGAAAGATTATTAAAAGAAGCAGCTGAAAAAGCAACAGAAATTAATCGTGAAACAGATGTGTTGAAGAAAGAAACACGTATGTTCCGTCAAAGATTACAAATTATGGTGGAATCTCAATTAGAAATGATTAAAAATGAAGAATGGGATTTATTATTAAATAGTCATTCTAAAATTGAAGTATCTGCACCATCAATCGATTCAATTTTAGCAGGACGTGCTAAGAAGAATGAACAATTAATTACACCGGAAGTAACTCCTACGTTTACTCCAAGTGCTGAAGAAAGTAAACAAAATACACAAGAAATTATTCTTCCAACAGATGAAGTTATCACTGTAGGTGGATTTGAATAATCAAAAAACGTGATACAGCATCAGTATCACGTTTTTTTTGTATAATTTTTCCAAATGGAATGTAATCGAAAAAGTGAGTCAACAGTGAAAATTGCTAGAGCAATCATGCCTGCTACAGCTATGGTGCTAGATAAATAATAATGAGCTTTAACAGCATCTCCTGTTAAAAAGGCATAGGCGGTTCGATACATTCCAGCTCCTGGTACTAATGGGAAAAATCCAGGAATGAAAAATACCGTTACGGGAGCTTTAAAAAATCTGGCTGCTAAGTGGGAAAGAAAAGCTACAGTGAGTCCACTATAATAGGTGGATAATTCCATTCCAGCACTATCTAAAAATAAAAGATAAATCCACCAACCAATTCCTCCAATTAAAGCAGTGTATTTAATCAATCGTTTTGGAACTTCGAATACAATACTACTAAAATAAACTGCAATAACAGAGCTAATCACTTGAAACATCATAATGGATTGACACCTCCTCCAATTAATAAACCAATCACTACAGCAATAGAAATAGATAGAGCGGTAACAGCAGCTTCTACTGCACGAGCAGTTCCGGAGTTATAATCGCCTCGTAGAGTATCACGAATGGCATTTGTAATAGCAGTTCCCGGTACTGCAGGCATAATTGCTCCGATAATCGGAATACCAATATGAATACTTGGAAATATCGTTTCTTGTAAATAGCAGATAATAATAACCATTGGGATAATAGAAACTAAATTGGTGATAAACATTCCTAATCCTAATTTGGCATCTAATTTATAGACTAATGGAAGTACAATAGCTGCAATTCCGGCAACAAACATTTCTAGTAAGGTAGCACCATAAAGGGCTGCATAGCATCCGCACATGATGACTAAACCAATATCTTTTAACCAAGAAGGATAATCAGATTCTTTTAAGTTTTGAAATTGTTGATAGGCAGTATCTAAATTGATTTCTCCACTAACTAATTGACGTGAAATACTATTGACTTTATAAATTCGTTTTAAATTTGTATCTCGATTAGGGACACGACGGATTTCAGTAATACAATCAATGCAGTCGTCATCTAATGTTGCAAAGATTCCAGTAGCATTCGCAAATGCTTCGCAAGTTGCAAAATGAGAAGTGGATAAAATATAATTCATCGTTTCTTCTACTCGATAACTTTCTGCATTGCATTCTAACATAATTTGACCTGCTAACATGGCAGTATCCATCAATTTTTTAGCGTATTCTCGCATGATGAATCTCCTTTAATACTTAATATATTTAGTATACCATAAGTTTAAGGAGTGTAAACAAGTCTTTCCATTTAACTTTGTTAATCATTAGACTATAACAGATGTGAAAATTTAAAGAATATTCTCTTAATATTCAACTTAGTACTGTTTTTTAGAAGAAATTTGTTGTATCATAGTTATAGAAAATTATTGGAGGGATAGTTGTGGAACTATTTGAAGAATTATCAGGAAAAATTAAAGGGAAAGGATTAAAAATTGTTTTCCCTGAAGGAAGTGAACCTCGTATTTTAGGTGCTGTTGTACGTTTAAAAGCAGATGAATTATGCGAACCTATTTTATTAGGGAAAAAAGATGAAATTGAAGAAGTAGCACAAAAACGTGGATTTAATTTACATGACATTACAATAGTTGATCCAGAAACTTATGAAAACTTTGAAGCTGTAGTGGAAAGTTTTGTAGAACGTCGTAAAGGAAAAGCAACTCCAGAAGCTGCTCGTGAATTATTAAAAGATGTTACTTATTTTGGTACAATGATGGTATACATGGGCTTAGCAGATGGTTTAGTATCTGGTGCAGTTCACTCTACAGGAGACACTGTACGTCCAGCGTTACAAATTATTAAAACTAAACCAGGTGTATCACGTACAAGTGGTGCATTTATCATGATTAATAGTGATAAATCTAAGAAATATTTATTCTCTGATTGCGCTATTAATATTAATCCAAATGCGCAAGAATTAGCTGAAATTGCTGTTGAATCAGCTAAAACGGCTGAATTATTTGGAATTGAACCAAATGTTGCTTTATTAAGTTTCTCAACGAAAGGTTCTGCAAAATCTGAAGAAGCATTAAAAGTAGCAGAAGCTGCTCGTATTGCTAAAGAATTAGCTCCTAACTACAATATTGATGGGGAATTACAATTTGATGCTGCATTTGTACCAAGTGTTGGTAAACAAAAAGCACCAGATTCACCAGTAGCAGGGGAAGCAACAGTATTCGTATTCCCAGAAATTCAATCTGGAAATATTGGTTATAAAATTGCACAACGTTTCGGTAACTTCGAAGCAATTGGACCAATCTTACAAGGGTTAAACAAACCAATTTCAGATTTATCTCGTGGATGTAACGAGGAAGATGTTTATAAATTAGCAATCATTACAGCTAACCAAGCTTTAATGGAAGCTTAATCGGAAAAATAACAAAAGCATGGAACAAATATTTCTGTTTGTTTCATGCTTTTTTTGTGCGTGAACAGAAACCCTAGCCTAAACTTTTCATTTGTAGCAACGGACGCCAGTAGCCCTAGCGGTCTCTTGGCTAAAATTTGAGCCTAAGGTCTCAAATTTTCCGGTAATAGAATCTGGTAACCAGCTTCTATTACTACTGCTACGGGAAAAGTTTAGTCTAGGGTTGCTGTCATGAGTGTTTCGTTTGAATATACGGTTACTGAAAAAACGCTAAGAACATATAAAAGCAAGAAGCAAAAATTTTTTTGTAGTGAAAGTAATGGAAGCCAGGGATGGCTTCCATTACAGGTAAAAATTGAAACTGAGGGTCAATTTTTAGCCAAGAGACCCGCAGGGGCTACTGGCGACTTCACCACCAGAAAATATTTTTGCTTCTTGCTTTTTATTACGCATAGGCTATCAATGCAAATTTTTCTAAAAATATGGTAAACTGAAAATAACATTGTGAAGAATTGAGGAGCCAATCGTGAAACAAAAATTATTACTAGTAGATGGCAGCAGCTTAGCATTTCGTGCCTTCTATTCCATCTTAGATCTAAACCGATTCAAAAACCAAAATGGATTACATACAAACGCATTATATTCATTCCACCGAATGTTTAAAACAATCTTAGAACAAGAAAATCCTACCCACATATTAGTAGCTTGGGACGCAGGCAAAACAACTTTCCGTACAGAAATGTACGCAGAATACAAAGGCGGCAGAGCAAAAACACCATCAGAATTCAAAGAACAAATGCCATACTTTAACGTCTTATTAGACGCATGGGGAATCCCACATTATCGCTTAAATCAATACGAAGCTGATGACATTATCGGAACATTAGCCCACCAAGCAGCCAAAGAAGGCTTTGAAGTAGTCGTCTTATCCGGAGATAAAGACTTAATTCAATTAGCGACTCCAGAAATTACCGTTAAAATAACTACAAAAGGAGTAAGCGAATTAGTCGAATATACTCCTGCATTTATCAACGAAAAATATGGACTAACACCAGAACAAATTATCGACATGAAAGGACTAATGGGTGATTCATCAGATAATTACCCAGGTGTAACAAAAGTGGGTGAAAAAACCGCTATTAAATTACTCCAAGAATACGGAAGTGTAGAAGGCATTTATGAACATGTCGAAGAAATGAAAAAAAGTAAGCTTAAAGACAATTTAATTCAAGATAAAGAATTAGCCTTTTTAAGTAAAAAATTAGCAAGAATCGATATCAACTCTCCATTGGAAATTACTGTAGCAGATACACTTCGAAAAGAAGAAAATGTTGAAGAACTAATAGCCTTCTATAAAGAAATGAGTTTCCAATCATTCCAAAAAGACTACTTGAATAAAAAAGGCGGACAAATCGTTCAGGAAGAAACGATTGAAATTCAAAAGGTTCAATGGGTTGAAATAATTACAGAAAAAGAATTAGAAGATGCAACAACCCTTCATTTTGAAACATTTGATAACAACTATCATGTTGCGCCAGTCTTGGCAGTCGCATTCGGTAATGAGAAACAAGTGTATGTCACTTCTATTGATTCAGCTGTTCAGTCTGAGACGTTCAAACAATGGTTAGCGGATGAAACAATTGAGAAAACGATGTTTGATACGAAAGCAATGAAAGTATTCGCAAATCGTTTTGGACTAACAGTAGCAGGTTCGAAATACGATGTTTCTCTATTAGCTTACTTAGTGGATGCCAATGAAATCGTAAATGAAATTTATGATGTAGCGAAACGATTTGGCATTTCAATCTTGAAGACTGATGAAGAAGTGTATGGAAAAGGCGTTAAAATTAAAGTGCCAAAAGAAAAAGAAGTATTTTGGAATCATTTAGCTGCTAAAATTTATGTATTAGCGACTTCTCCAAAACGTTTATTGAAACAATTGGAGGAAAATGAACAAATTCATCTCTATTGGGAAATGGAATTACCATTGAGTGATATTTTAGCTCGAATGGAAATTGAAGGAATTCGAGTGGATCAGAACCGATTAATCGAAATGGGTGAACAATTCGAATCACGTCTCAAAGAAATTGAACAAACGATTTATGAATTTGCTGGCGAAGAATTTAATATTAATTCTCCAAAACAGTTGGGTGTTATTTTATTTGAGAAAATGAATTTACCAGTGATTAAGAAAACAAAAACAGGGTATTCAACAGCGGTGGATGTATTAGAAAAATTAGCAAACCAATCTCCAATGGTTGAGTCTCTATTAGAATATCGTCAATTAAAGAAATTAACGACAACGTATATTGACGGCTTACAAGCATATATCCTTGAAGATGGCAAAATTCATACACGATTCGTACAGAACTTGACGCAAACTGGTCGCTTAAGTTCTCAAGATCCTAACTTACAAAATATTCCAATTCGTACAGAAGAAGGGCGCCAAGTTCGTTCGGCATTTTTACCAAGTCGTCCTGATTGGAAGATATTATCAAGTGACTATTCTCAAATCGAATTACGAGTATTAGCGCATATGGCAAATGACGTTCATATGATTGAAGCGTTTAAAAATAATATTGATATTCATACGAATACTGCAATGCGTGTGTTTGGAATTCAAAATCCTGAAGAAGTGACAAGCAGTATGAGAAGACAGGCAAAAGCTGTTAACTTTGGAATTGTGTATGGAATTAGTGATTATGGACTTTCTCAAAATCTGAATATTCCTCGTAAACAAGCAAAAGAATTTATTGACCGTTACTTAGAAGAATTCAAAGGCGTCAAAGAATATATGGAAAATATCGTAGCAGAAGCTCGTCAAAAAGATTATGTGGAGACATTATTCCATCGTCGTCGTTATTTACCAGAAATTCATGCAAGTAATTTTAATATTCGTTCATTTGCAGAAAGAACAGCAATGAATTCACCGATTCAAGGAACAGCTGCAGATATTTTGAAAGTAGCAATGATTGAATTAGATCGAGAAATGCAAGAACGAAAATTCCAAGCGAAATTATTATTACAAGTACACGATGAATTGATTTTTGAAGTGCCAGAAGAAGAAGTGGAAAGATTACAAAGCTTAGTCGAAGAAGTCATGGAAAATGCGGTAAGTTTATCCGTGCCACTAAAAGCAGATAGTAATATTGGCAATAACTGGTATGAAGCAAAATAGGTTGATTATTTAGTAGAAAGGAAAAAAGAATGAAGCATAAAAGAATTGTGTTTAAAGTAGGAACAAGTTCATTAACAAATCCTGATGGAAGCTTATCACGTGCAAAAGTTAAGGCTATTACACAACAACTGGCTACTTTACATGAAGAAGGACATGAATTAATTTTAGTTTCTTCTGGTGCGATTGCTGCAGGATTCTCTTCGTTAGGATTTAAAAAACGTCCAACAAAGATTGCCGATAAACAAGCTTCTGCTGCGGTAGGTCAAGGCTTATTATTAGAAGAATATACGTCTAATTTATTAATGAAAGGCATTGTTTCTGCGCAAATTTTATTAACGCAAGATGATTTTGTGGATAAACGTCGTTACAATAATGCTCACCAAGCGTTATCTGTATTATTAACACGTCATGCAATTCCAGTTATTAATGAAAATGATACAGTTTCTATTGAGGAATTAAAAGTTGGCGATAATGATACATTAAGTGCGCAAGTAGCTGCCATGGTGCAAGCAGACTTATTAGTTTTATTAACAGATGTTGATGGCGTATATAATGACAACCCTTCGAAAAATCCAGATGCAAAACGATTTGATACGATTGATGAAATCACTAAAGAATTAGTCGAAATGGCAGGAGGAGCTGGTTCTAGCAATGGAACAGGCGGGATGTATACGAAAATTAAAGCAGCAACGATTGCGACAATGGCGGGTGTTCCTGTTTATATTTGTTCCTCCTTAAAAGAACAAGCATTGATTGAAGCTGCTCACCAAACGGTTGATGGAACATATTTTACAGCGCAAGAAAAAGTTATGAAAACTCATAAACAATGGCTTGCTTTATATGCAAAAAGTAAAGGGAAATTAGTTGTTGATGCTGGAGCAAAACAAGCTCTACAAGAAGAAGGTAAAAGCTTATTAATCTCAGGTGTGAAAGCAGTTGAGGGAGAGTTTTATGAATCCGAAATCGTGACAGTTGTCGATGAACAGTATCAAGTGATTGGAAAAGGACAAACTCGCTTAAGTAAATACGCTATTGCACAGCAATTATCGAAAAATAATCGAAAAGGAATTGTCATTCATCGAGATGATTGGATGACTATTTCCGGAGAGTTAGAACTATTAGAACAAGAATTTTAAGGAGGGATGCATATTGACGACACAACAATTGTTAGAAACGGTTAATCGTTTTAAAAAAGAAATCAATATTGCTTCAACAACGTCAAAAAATGAAGCACTAGAAGCAATGGCTCTTGCATTATTAGAAGATACAGATGCTATTTTAAAAGCAAATGCATTAGACTTAGAAAAAGCCAAGGGACATATCTCAGAAGTAATGTTGGATCGTTTGAAATTAGATGAAGCTAGAATCCAAGCAATGGCTGAAGGTATTCGACAAGTCGCTCAATTACCAGACCCAGTTGGAGAATTGATGGAAGAAACAGTTGGTGCACAAAATATTCAAATTAAGAAGAAGAGAGTGCCATTTGGTGTAATTGGAATTATTTATGAAAGCAGACCTAATGTGACGTCTGATGCAGTAGCATTATCAATTAAGAGTGGAAATGCAGTCGTTTTAAGAGGTGGGAAGGAAGCTTATCAAAGTGCTCTTGCGATTGTGACTGCCTTGAAAAAGGGATTAGCTAAAACATCAATTTCTCCAGAATGTATTCAATTAGTCAGTGATACTAGTAGGGAAAGTGCGATGGCATTAATGAAAGCAAAAGGCTTTATTGATGTGTTAATTCCTCGTGGTGGAGCTGGATTAATTCGTGCAGTCATTGAAAATGCCATTGTACCTGTTATAGAAACAGGTACTGGAATTGTGCATATTTATATTGATAAAGATGCTGATTTAGCTAAAGCAATAAAGATTGTAGAAAATGCTAAAATGAGTCGTCCATCCGTATGTAATGCTATGGAAGTCTGTGTGGTACATGAAGCCATTGCTCCTCAATTTTTACTGTTATTAAAAGAAACTTTAGTAGACAATCATACTCCAGCTGTTGAGTTAAGAGTTGATGAAAAAGCAGCTCAATACATTTCAGGAGAGAAAGCTCAAAAAGAAGATTTTGATACAGAGTTTTCTGATTACATAATGGCTGTTAAAGTTGTGACTTCGATAGAAGAAGCAGTTACCCATATTGAAAATCATAGTACTCATCATTCTGACGCAATTATTTCAGAATCAGATGATGCGATTGAATTCTTTACAACAAGAGTCGATAGTGCAGCAGTTTATGTGAATGCTTCGACACGATTTACCGATGGTGGAGAATTTGGCCTAGGATGTGAAATGGGAATTTCCACTCAAAAATTACATGCTAGAGGACCGATGGGCTTAAAAGAAATGACAACTTATAAATACATTGTGTATGGAGAAGGTCAGGTGAGGTAAGATGAAAACCATTGGAATCATTGGTTTAGGAAATATGGGAAGCGTCATTGCGACCATTGCTGCAAAATATGAAACTTATCCAGTATTACTTGCGAACCGTACTCATGAAAAAGCAGTGAAGTTAGCAGAGAACTTGAATGCGACAGCAGTTACGAATACACAAGTCTTTGAACAGGCAAATGTGATTTTCCTTGGAGTAAAACCCAATCAAATTCATGCGTTATTAGAAGAAAACAAAAATATCCTAGAGCGACGAGAGTCGATTCTATTAATTAGTATGGCTGCAGGAGTGACTTTAAAACAATTACAATCCATGACAGATACTCGTCATCGTTGGATTCGTATGATGCCAAATACACCATTAGAAGTAGCAGAAGGTGTGATTAGTTTTTCTCTTGGGGAAAAAGCAACGCTGCAAGATAAAGAAGTATTTGTTTCGTTATTACAATCGGCTGGAACTGTAGTTGATTTACCGGAAGCTCAAATAGATGCTGCTACAGCATTAGCAGGTTGTGGACCAGCTTTTGTTTATATTTTTATTGAAGCATTAGCAGAAGCAGGCGTGAGTATGGGTTTATCGAGAGAAGTAGCACTGCAATTAGCGACTCAAACGGTTAAAGGATCTGCAAGTATGGTGGGTGAAACAAAAGAACATCCTGCCGTTTTAAAAGAAAAAGTTTGCAGTCCAGGTGGTTCAACAATTGCTGGAGTGGTTTCATTAGAACAAACAGGATTTCGTTCAAGTGTAATCCAAGCAGCCAGATGTGCTAAACAAAGAACAGAAGAATTAGGTCAATGAAGAAGTTAAATGGGACACACTCTCGATTAGTTGTGAAAAAAATAAAACAAATATATACCACAATCAATCATATGAATTGAGTTTGTGAGATTTTTGTAGTATAATTTTTAAGGTTATAAAGAGGTTTAAGTGATGGAAATTCCCTATTAAAATGTATTCCATCACTTTCATTTTATTACAAATTGGAGGAAAACATGAAATTAAGAAATGATATTCGTAATATTGCCATTATCGCTCACGTTGACCATGGTAAAACAACATTAGTAGACGAATTATTAAAACAATCAGAAACACTGGATGCACGTACAGAATTATCTGAACGTGCAATGGACTCAAACGATATTGAACGTGAACGAGGTATTACGATTTTAGCGAAAAATACTGCTGTTCAATATAAAGGTACTCGTATTAACATCATGGATACACCAGGACACGCGGACTTCGGTGGAGAAGTAGAACGTATCATGAAAATGGTGGATGGTGTAGTTTTAGTTGTAGATGCTTATGAAGGAACAATGCCTCAAACACGTTTCGTATTGAAAAAAGCATTAGAACAACATTTAACACCAATCGTAGTAGTAAATAAAATCGACCGTGACGCTGCTCGTCCAGAAGAAGTAGTCGATGAAGTACTAGAATTATTTATCGAATTAGGAGCAGATGATGATCAATTAGAATTCCCTGTAGTTTATGCTTCAGCGTTAAACGGAACTTCTAGTATGTCAGATAATCCAGCGGATCAAGAACAAACAATGGACTATTTATTCGATACAATTATCGAACATATTCCTGCACCAGTTGATAATTCAGATGAGCCTTTACAATTCCAAGTATCATTATTAGACTATAATGATTATGTAGGACGTATTGGTATCGGACGTGTATTCCGTGGAACTGTAAAAGTTGGGGACCAAGTATCTCTATTAAAATTAGATGGAACAAAGAAAAACTTCCGTGTTACAAAATTATTTGGTTTCTTCGGATTAAACCGTTTAGAAATCAATGAAGCAAAAGCAGGGGATTTAATTGCTGTTTCAGGGATGGAAGATATCTTCGTTGGGGAAACTGTAACACCAGTAGACGCACAAGAATCATTACCAGTGTTACACATTGATGAACCAACATTACAAATGACATTCTTGACAAATAACTCACCATTTGCAGGACGTGAAGGTAAATTTGTAACAGCACGTAAAATTGAAGAACGTTTAATGCGTGAATTACAAACAGACGTATCTCTTAAAGTTGAACCAACAGATTCACCAGATGCATGGATTGTATCAGGACGTGGAGAATTACACTTATCAATTTTAATTGAAAATATGCGTCGTGAAGGATACGAATTACAAGTATCTCGTCCAGAAGTAATCATTAAAGAAATCGATGGCGTAAAATGTGAACCATTTGAACGTGTACAAATTGATACTCCAGAAGAATACATGGGTTCAATTATTGAATCATTAAGTAACCGTAAAGGTGAAATGCAAGATATGCAACATAGTGAAAATGGACAAGTTCGTATTGTATTCTTAGTACCAGCTCGTGGATTATTAGGATATACAACTGAGTTCTTATCAATGACTCGTGGATACGGAATTATGAACCATACATTCGATCAATATTTACCATATATTGCTGCAAATATTGGTGGACGTAGAAATGGTGCATTAGTATCTACAGATACTGGTAAGTCAACAACTTACGGAATTATGGGTGTTGAAGACCGTGGAGTAATCTTTACTGAACCAGGTACTGAAATTTATGAAGGAATGATTGTTGGGGAACACTCTCGTGAAAATGACTTAGCGGTTAATATTACGAAAGCTAAACAACAAACTAATATTCGTTCAGCAACGAAAGACCAAACTTCTGTCATTAAAACACCGAAGAAATTATCATTAGAAGAATCTTTAGAATTCTTATCAGATGATGAATATTGCGAAATCACACCAGAAACGATTCGTTTAAGAAAACAAATCTTAAACAAAGGTGAGCGTGAAAAAGCAAATAAACGTAAAAAACAAGCAGAAGCTGAAAACAACTAACAATTAGATGATAGTGAGAATGATTTAATAAAACTGTGATAGATGTAGTGAATCTAATGTATATTTTTTTGAGTGCAGTACATCTTTTACAATATGGTTATAGAGTTCTCATCATTTGAAATCAATTATTTGACATTATAAATTAAAATATATTATTATTTAATTTAATAGTTATTTTAATAATTATAATATTAAGAAAATAAATTATAGAAAGGTAAAATAGTATGTTAAGTAAAAAAAACAAATTAATGAATCAAAAAAAGTCCAGTAAAAAATTTGAAAAATATTCTATTAAGAAATTAAAAGTAGGTGCTGCCAGTGTATTAGTAGGGGCAGGATTCTTTTTAGGAGTTCATGTTGAAGCTAGTGAAGTGAATGAGCCGGCAACAAATGAAGTTGTAAGTTCATCACCAAAGGATCAAAAAGAAAAGGCGAGTGAAGCTCCAAAGGTAGTTGCAGAAATTGAAGAGAAAATAAATCAAGCAAGTCCATCTGTTGACAATCATTTAGTAGAAGAAAAAAATACTAATGTAACAACAGAAAAAGCAACTCCGGTAGAAGAAAAAACTTCTACTATTTTAGAAAAAGCAGAACAGCCAACTGATGAGAAGAAAGCTACAGTTGAGACAAGTCAATTAGTAGATAAAATGACAGCTTTACAAGAACAAGTAGATCGTGTTCGCTCAAATGAAAAGCAAAAAAGCCTTGTTGAGAAAGCTGAAAAATTATTAGAAGAAGCAAAATCTTTACAAAATTCATCGTCTGCGACACAACCAGAAGTAGATGCTAAAACAAAAGAAATTAGCTCATTAACTTCTATCTTAAAATCAATTAAGGCAGAAGAAACATCTAAAGAAAATAAAAATCAAGATAGCCGTAATGGTAAAAAGATGGAAGAAGGAACTGGTTTCCGTACTGGAGGAGTGACAGATCAAGCTTTAACAGGAACGATTCATTTTGATAGCTCGAAAGGACCAACAGAAAAACGAATTCCAGTAGCAAATAATGGAGATGGTGAGCGTGTCATTAATATGGCGATTACTTATTCAGCTTCTTCAAATGATACAGTTACAGATGGTAAAGTACGTGTAACTATTCCAAAAGCTTTTCTTCATTCTACTAAAAAACCAGTATTTACAAATTCATCTTTTGTTAAAAGTACAGATGACCGTTCTACAGCTACTGATTATGTTTATGATTTAAATTTAAATCCAATGGCTGGTGGATCTGTTGCGGAAAGTTTATTAAAACTTTATGTAGGAACATCTATAAAGAATGCACCATCAAAAGGTGATTCACTACCAGTGAAGACAGAGTTTATCAGTGGTGAAAATGTCTTATCTACAAAAACAGCAACAGCTACTTTTGATTATTTATCAGAAATTATTTATCGAGAAAAAGATACAAGAGAAAAATTGGTGAAAAATTATTTATCACAGGACCAACGTGAATATAAACTCGGTTCTGTTGTTAATGGTAAATTAGTTCCTGCAAAAAGTACTTTTAGAATTCCACAAATTATGACAAGTGAACCATTCTTCAATAATAGAGAAGCTGATGAGTGGAATACAAATGGTAATGGTCGATTAACAAGTTATAATTATACAATTAGTGGAATTCCAGAGTTTTTAGAATTAGACCCTAATGCTCCTAATAATTCAAAATGGACACTAGAAAATGGAGTAGCTACCTTACATCCAGATCAAACTCGTGGAATTGATCAAATTTTAGTCTATGCCGGACCTGTATTAAAATTAAAAGAGGGTGCCTTAAGGACACCAGAGGAAATTGCAAAGGTTATTGAATCTAATGGAACAAAAGGGTATAGTGCTAAAATTGTTTATAAAGCTGTAGGACATAGACCAGACGGTTCATCATTCACACAAACTCTAGAAAATCCTGATGGTTTTAGAATCTATGCGGGTGATGGTGCTCCTTCGATTGGTAATATGAATGATTCAATTGGTACAATATCGTATCAAAGACTATTTTCAAATGCTTCTAATATAGATAAATTTATAGCTCGTTATAATATTCCATATAATAAATTAAATGCAGATGGTGGAACATTACCAAGTCAATATTTAAACTATCTTATTCCGAAAGATCAAGAAGGAAATTATTTTACTAGATTTAGAATGTCTGAAGTTGCAACGAATGAATTAGAAAATGGAAATGCCGTAGTAAAAAGATACGGTGCAGGATATAAAGATTTACGTGGGCAATTTAAAGAAAACTTTCAATTATATGGAGTCAATGAGAATAACCAGGCGGAATTAATTAAAGAATTTAGTTCTGTTGATGAAACATTTGATGAAGTTGCTATTAACCCTGAAAAGAGATTTACTCACTTGATTTTAAAAACTCCTGGAATTGTTGATGAACTACAAAATAGAGAGCAAGCTTCTAAAACAATTATAGGATTAGTAACAGATTTAGATGTAACAGTAGGTACTTGGAAAGAAAAAGCAAAAGATCCAAATATTCAGCGTTATGAAGATAAAATTTCTCAAGTTTTATCGGCTGAAAACACATTAGAAAGTGCTGTTGCAACGCAACGCCCTAATAAGGGAGCAAGTGATCCAGCAGTACACACAAAAGAACCGACAATATTAAGGTTATCAATGGATCAAATTGGTGACCAGAACTTGTCAAAAGATAATTTAACACGAGGGAAGAATATTCCAATTACAGTAAGTTATGAAGCACCAGATTATTTTAATTTAGCAGAATATAATAAAAATGGTTTTAAAGCTTATGATTTAAATAAACTAGATCCAAATATTAATAAAACAAGTGTGATGCTATTAGCAGATCCAAAGTTACCATTGAAAGACTTTAGATTAACAGCGGACAATCGTTTATTATCTAGTACATCAATTTATTATGGTGGAGTAAATAGTGAAGGTGGTAAGTGGGGTTATAATTACATAAAAGAAAATTATGATACTGTAAATCCAACGCGTATTATTGAAAATTATAAAGGAACTGGTAAACGTGCCTATATTTTCGAATCAAAAGATTTAGGGTTATCTAGCTTTGATTTAAACAGAGATGGATGGATTAAAGGTGGAACTTATAAACCAGCGGCATTAACTTTTGAAGTAGAAAATAATGGTCAAATAGAAAGTGGAACTTATACTATTGACTCTTATCTTGTGTGGAATAGTGATGCTGAAACTTTATTTGGTAATGATCGTTCTTTAAATGCAAATTATGTAGAAGGACATGAACCTGGTTCAACGATTGCAAAATCATATATTAATGTTACAATGAATAATGTTATCGAGTATTCAACATCATTAACGATTTCTAAACCAGGGACAACAGGTACACGAGGGATTATTGATGTGAAGAATGGACAAGAAGTTATTCTAACACCTCAAATTGAGAACTTAACAGATACACCTCAAAAAATCAAAGAAGCAGTTGTTTTAATTCCTAAGAGTGAAGCAGTAACGTATTTAGAAGGACCTATTGTTGAGAATTCAGATGAGTATGATATAGAATATACGACATCAACTGCGACTGACAAAACTACAGGAACTTATGTAACTGCAGATAAAATCACAAATTGGAAAGATGTTACTGCCGTTAAATATAAATTTAAAAAGGATTATACGGTAACAAAACAACATGGCTTTACGCATAACTTTAATCTTCGAGTTGATCCTGAAAATCAAAACTTTGTTCAAAGTACATCGCAAATTTTCTTGAAGAATAATCAAAATGTATGGTTAGAATCGAATATTGTCGGATTAAGAACAGAAGACGTTCGTGGTAAATTAGAAGTCCGTTATATCAATAATAGAAAAGATGACATTCTACCAAAAATTTCTAAAAGAGATTTTGCAGGAGAACCATATACTACGACAAAAGAAGATCTCATAAAATATGGTAATATTCCGTATTTATTTAAAGAGATTCAAGCTGATTCAGTTCCAGAAACAGGAACTTATGAAAGACAAGTAACGAAAAAAGTTACGTATGTCTATGAGGAAGCAACATTTAAAGAAGAAAGCAAAACAATTACTCGTACAATTAACTATCTTGAAAAGAATAATGAGAGTAATGTAGTTGCTAATCCTGTTGTACAAAATATTACAGTTACGAGAAAAGTTTACACAGGTAAAGAAACAGGCCGAGTAGTAGAAGGTCCATGGGAATATAGAACTGATGCTTATCAACCAAACTGGCCAAGAACAAATTCACCTAGAGTACCTAATTTTGAAGCTCCAGATAGAGAATTTATCGATAGAGTATTGGTTTCTCAGGAACTGATTAATAACGGTAATGTAGTTGAAAATGTATATTATGAAAAAATTATTCCAGTTGGTGGAGATGTAGTTGCAAAATATGTTATCGAAGGAACAACAACTGAATTAAAACCAGCAACAGATGTTGCTAAGGGATTAAAAGTTGGAAAAGAATATACTTCAACAGCGCCAGCAGCAGGTGAAGAATTAACAGCTACTGATGGAAAAGTTTATGTATATAAAGGTCATAAAACTACATCAGCTGCAGAAACGGGTACAGTTACAGCAGATAAACAAGAAGTAGTTTATGAGTACGCACCAAAAATAGGTGGAGATGTAGAAGTTAAGTACGTCATCGCAGGAACAGAAGAAAACCTAAAAGATCCAGTAACATTAGTAACAGGTAGACAAGTAGGAATTGACTACACTGCGACAAAAGATGCAACTATTACAAAAGAAGATGGAAGAGTTTATAAACTTGTTGCAACAAATAATGGACTAAAAACAGGTTCAGCTGGCGAAACTGGTAAAGTAACTACAGAAAAACAAACAGTTACTTATGAGTATGAGTTACAAAAAGGTGACGTAACAGTAACTTACAAAGATACTGAAGGCAACACAATTGAAGGCTACGAAACAC
>NZ_CAUUHX010000016.1:0-31846 GCF_963545075.1 uncultured Granulicatella sp. | reverse complement strand
AAAGATTTTCCATTTTTTCTTCCTTCATTCTTTAATAATTCTTTTGATTGTTTCAGGGGATTTTCTTTAAGTTCCGAATTAATAACTGTAAGTATCTCTACAATAATGGAAATCATCTTTTGATTAAAATAAATCATTAATTTTTGAAACTCTTCATCTTTTCTTGAAAGTAACAGAATATCACTATTTAAAAAGTGATTTTCCCAATTATTATCTATTTCATTAATTAGAAATTCTTTAAATTTAATTTCCGAACGAATATTTTTTCCTGTAATTTCTTTTTGTAAAACTTCCATTTGTTTTAAAGAATAGTTGAAAAATGTCTTAATTAATTCTTTAAAGACATCTTCCTTACTACTAAAATAATTATAAAAAACTCCCACAGAAACTCCTGCAACCTTTGTAATCTCTTTTGTTGTAATAGAAGTTATACTTCTATCCTTTAAGAGAGCATCTGTTGCCTTTATTAATTTTTGTTTATTATGATCTTTTTCCATAGTCACCTCAAAGTAATTTTATTTTTATAAATGAATTATAGTTCATTTTTTTATGAATTTCAATATTTTTATGAATAAAAGTTCATCTTTTGTCGTTTAATATTTCTATGAATGAACAAAAGTTCACCAAAAAGTATATTTATATATAATAATAACCTTACCCATTATGCTAGTTAATTTTAAAATAGTAGAAATTATGAACCAGAATAACTTGTTCAGTTTGTAACGGTAGTCCGGCCGGTCTGAATTTTTGATACTTGTAAAAATTACGATAATGTAGTGTCACCAAAAAATTAGATAATTAGACACTTAGACAAATATCAAAATATTAGAGAACGGTCTATCTATACTTATCGTAGAATTTATCGCAAACGCAAGAAAAGTAATTCAACGTAAATACATAAATAAAGCAGAAAAAGATGGAGCTTTGTAGCTTGAGTAATATAAGCCTTCTCGGCTTATATTACAGGAAAAAACGAGACCTTAGGCTCGTTTTTTAGCCATAAGACCGTATGTCTGTTGGCGTCCTTAGCTACCAAAGCGTAATCTTTTTCTGCTTTATTTTTACGTCCTAATCTTATTTCCAAAGTGAATGAAAAGGAAAATACTAATAGCCGTAGCATTGGTGATATAAGCCAAATTGGCTTATATCACTGGGAAATTCGAGACCTAGGCTCGAATTTTAGCAATGAGATTCGCTTCGCGAAGCTGCTTGCGTCCATTGCTACAGCTATTCCAGTCTTTTTTCATTTTTATTCAACAGACTTCAAAGCCTCTAACATATCAACCTTTTTCAGCATATGGTTCACTAATATTCCTAGCATCGCTAAAATCAAAACGATAAAAATACACGGCCAAACATAAACATCCAACCCAACTTGCGGATTGAACCGTACAAACGCAGGTGCCACCGCTTCAATAATCACACGATGCAATACTTTTCCCAACAACAGTCCCACTCCTATTCCAATCAAAGAAAGAACCATCGTTTCACGATAAATATATAAAGTCACCTCTCGATTCAAAAAGCCTAACACCTTAATCGTTGATAATTCGCGAATCCGTTCAGCCACATTAATCGTTGTTAAATTGTATAAAATGACAGTTGCTAACAGAACAGACACAATCGTTAATAAAATCATCACTCGACTCAATGAACCGACAATCGTTTCAATCCGATGAATCATAGAAGTATTTTGAACAACAGCCTTCACTCCATCTTGAGCTAATAACTGAGCAGACATCTTACGTACACTATCCGCATCTTTTTCTTTGAAGCTAACAAAGCTTGCATTTTTTGTTGGAGTTTCTTGAGCCAGTGTTTCATATACCTTTGGCGACATTATCATAAAGTGCCCTGCATACATTTCAATAACACCTGACACAATCATCTCTTTCGTAACACCATCTTTAATTGGCAAACGAACCGTTTCCCCTTTATGAACATTCAATAACTGCGCTAATTTTTTCGATAAGAATACTCCATCATTCGTAAGAGATTTCTTTTGCTTCGTTTTCGCATCATACAACTGTAAATAACGACTGAACTCTGCCTCTTCTCCTACTAATACTGTTAAAGATTGTTCCTCATGTACTCCAGCAATTTTAGTAGCGATTGTTTCACTATGTACATCACTATAATGCTCGATTTCATTTGTTCTTAATAACTGATTCAAAGCTTCTTGTTCGGTTGAAGTCATTACAGGTTCTTTAATAACAATGGCATCATACGTAATAATTTCTCCAAATTGACGATGAGAAATTCCTGATAAGGAAGATAAAATTCCTCTTCCGGCAAATAATAAAGCCACCGAACCAGCTACCCCAAATATCGTCATCAACATTCTTTGTTTATAACGGAAAATATTTCGTGCCGTTACCTTTTGAGTAAAACTGAAATTCTTCCAAATACACGGTATATACTCCAACCAAATTTTAGAACCTACACTTGGAGCTTTTGGTAATAGTAAACTTGCTGAACTTTCTTTTAATTCTCGATAAGCAATCCATACAGGTGGAATCACACTACAACCAATCGAACATAGTAGCGCTACTAAACTAATCGGGAAATTAAATATAAGAGTAATAGAGGGAAGGATGGTTTCTTTTAATAAAGTGACTCCTAATATACTTGGTAAAAAGTAAGTCCCTAATCCGATTCCTATCACCGTTCCAATCATACCCGCACTAAAGCCATAAAAAGCAAATTTTTTCATCACATCAAAGGTACTATAGCCTAACGCTTTTAAAATGCCGGCATTCATTCGTTCTTCATTGACAAAACGAGTCATCGTTGTCACTGTCACAAGAGCTGCGACAGCATATAATACAACCGGGAATAAATTCGCTACAGCAATAATCCCTTCTGCAGTAGACTTCATATTTAAATACCCTTCACTCCCTAGCATAGTCGAGCGAGTATAAACAGAATAACGAGGTTTCGTTAGCTTAGAAGCTTTGACTTTTGCATCTTCTAACTTCGTTTCAGCCTGACTAATTTTTTCTTCGGCTTTTTCTTTTTCATCTGTATATTGGCTTTGTTTTTCTTCAATTTCTTTTTTGGCTTTCGCTATAGCTTCCTCACCAGCAGAAATTTGTCTTTTCCCTTCTGCTAACGCTCTTTGCCCAGCTTCCAGCGTGTTTTGTTTTTCCTGAATGGTTGCTAAGCCCTCTTGGTATTGTTTCAATCCCTCTTGATAACTAGCCCAACCACTCTCGTATTGGGTTAATCCTTGTTCATAAGCGGTCGTTCCCGCCTCCAATTCTTGTTTTTGTTGAAGGATTTTTTCCTGCATTGCAGATAATGCTGTTTGAGCAATTCCTTTTTCTTTTTGGGATTCAAATTCTCTTTCTGCTTCCGCTAATTTCTTTTTTCCTTCTTGTAAGGCACTATTTTGTTGTTCCAAAGTTTGTTTAGAATTTTCTAACTGTACTCGATTGGCTTCCAGTAACTCAAACTGACTTTGTAAACTTTGTTTCGCTTGTTGAATTTCTTGATTCCCTCTATTTAGAGAGTTCTGATTTTGGGCAATTTCCTTTTGGCTTTGAACTAATTTACCTTCTTGATTGGCGACTTGTTGTTTCCCATCTTCTAGCTTCGTCTTACCCTCTTCTAGCTGATTTTGAGCTTTGGAAATTTGTTCTTCTCCCTCTTGGATTTTTCCATCTGCTTCCTGTCTTAAATCGTTCAGCCTTACTGTTCCATTATCGGATAATTTTTCCTCAATGGATTGTTGAATACCGATTACTTCGTCTAAATATTCCCTACTAAATGTTTTCAAACTACGTAAATTCGGATAACGTAAACGAGCTATCGTATAAACAGAGCTATCAAAATTTTCTTGCGGAACAATGGCAAATCCAGATAAGTCGCCACTTCCTGCGGTAGAGACTCCTTTACTATTTTTCGATAAAATCTCGCTCGAATGAGCAAATCCGACAATTTTAAACTCGTGCTGTTTTAATAATGACGGAGACTTCACTTCATTTAAACGGATGGAATCCCCGATTTGATAACGATTGGATAACTGTTCATCTAATACTACTTCATCAAGATGACTAGGATAAGTTCCACCCACTAATTCTACTTCCGATTGCTGAGCAGTCTTAGAAAACACTCGAATTGCTTTCGGACTGTTTGCTATCACGGTATCTACAAAATAGCCAAATTCCACTTCAGCATTTTCTTCTTGTAATTCTTCTTGATCTTTTGGACTTAATCCATAATCTGCCAATACAAAAATATCGGCTGTATGATATTTTTCTAAATATTGATGAACCGTCTCTTGAATATCCGGACCCGAAACTTTTAATCCCACTAATGCAAATGAACCGAGCATCATTAAACATAAGATCGATAAAAATCTTCCCCTCGATTCCTTCAATGAAGAAAGAATCGCTTTATTCAATATTTTCTTTTTCACGATTCTTCTCCTCTCAATATTCCAATTCCTCAATCGCTTGCGGAGATTCATTTAATACGATACTTTTCACCCTAGCATCATGCATATGAATCACACGATTAGCTAATGGTGCTAATGCTGTATTATGCGTGACGATAATAACGGTCGCTCCATAATCTCTCGACATTTCTTGTAAAATCTTCAATACTTGCTTGCCTGTTTGATAATCTAATGCCCCTGTAGGCTCGTCACAGAGTAAAATCTTCGGCTTTTTCGCAATCGCTCTAGCAATCGATACCCTTTGTTGTTCTCCACCTGATAATTGTGCAGGAAAATTATGAAGGCGATGCCCTAATCCTACTGCTTCCAATGCTTCTTCTGCATCCCAAGCATCCTTCACAATTTCAGCAGCTAATTCTACATTTTCTTTTGCCGTTAAATTTGGCACTAAATTATAAAATTGAAAAACAAATCCTACATCATCCCTACGATAATACGTTAATTGCTTTTCATCAAAGTTTGAAATATTGACACCATCAATCCATACTTCTCCCTCATCGTTTGTATCCATTCCTCCTAAAATATTTAAGACGGTGGATTTTCCTGCTCCAGATGCTCCAAGAATAATTACGAATTCACCTTTTTCAATCTCAAAATTCACATCATGATTCGCAATTATTTCAGTTTCTCCTACTTGATATCGTTTAAAACTATTTTTTACTTGTATATATGTCATCACTTTTCCCTCTACTTATTAAATGAACAACGTGTTGATTATTGTTTAAATTCACTATATAATAGTGATAAAGAAATTTCAATGCGCAATTACAAGCGGTGTGTTGATTTAAGAAGGATGAGACGATGGAAGTTCAAAAACGACAAACTCAAACAAAAGAAATTTTGAAAATAGCCTTAATTCAACTTCTTCAAACAAAGGATTTTGAAGCCATTACGGTTAGTGACATTTCTCGCACTGCAGGCGTGAATCGGGGAACTTTTTATTTACATTATGTAGATAAATTCGATATGATGAATCAGTTAGAAGAAGAAATCTTGCATCATATTTTAACAATTTTGCATCATCATTCTATTACTCAAAAACAAGAAGCCTATCCAGCAGTCGTTCAAATTTTCGAATATTTAAAAGAAGAATTTGAATTTATATATGCTATTACTACGAGCCGTTTCACGTATACGAACCAACTCGTTCGAAAGTTTCTAATGGAACTAATGGAAAAAATGGATTCGATTAAGCAAAATTTAAAACAAGAACTACCCATTCCAGAAGACTATGCTAAAGAAGTATTCATTTATAGCAATAGCGCGATTATTTTCCACTGGATTTTAAAAGGGGGAGTAGAATCCCCTGAAGAAATTACTAAAATATTTCTTGGAATGTGCCAAGAATAAAGGAGACTCCTATGAAAAAAGAAATCATAAAAGACCCATTTTTCTTATCTCAAAAAGCAATCCCTGCTAATCCGATTACTGATAAACAAGTTATTATTGACTTGCAAGATACTTTACGTGCCAATCGTGACCGTTGTGTCGGCTTAGCTGCTAATATGATTGGAAGTCATAAAGCCATTATTATTGTTGCTGCTGGCCCATTTGATATCGTAATGGTAAATCCAGTCATTACCAAAAAATCTCAACCGTATCAAACGGAAGAAGGTTGTCTCTCTCATACAGGAATGAAAAGCACTACTCGCTATCAAAAAATCGAAGTTCACTATCAAGATGCTATGGGTAAAACTCATACAGGAAAATTTACAGAGTTTACTGCCCAAGTTATTCAACATGAGATGGATCATTTACAAGGAATTTTAATTTGAAGAATACAGCATCGAACCTAGTTTGCTAGTTACTATCATTATATGATAAGATGATTTCAAAAAATTAATACTACAGGTATAGGAGGATAAAAATGGAACAAGCATGGCAATTATTCATTGAGGGAAAAATCAAACAGGCAAAAAAACTAGTTGAGCCTGATTTTTCAGTAGAAACTTGTACAGACTATCATTTATTAAATTTAATGGGCTATATCTATCTTGAAGAGAAAAATTATAACGACTCCTTAAAAATCTACCAACGTTATATTGACCTAGCTCGTTCTGAAAACGACCTAGAAAACGAGCACATTGGTTACCATCAATTAGCAATGGTTTATCGTGATTTGGGTGAATTTCAAAAGGCTTTACTCTATATTCATCAGGAAATGGAAATAATTCAAAATAATTTCCCTGATGATGCTTTAAAATTTTCTATTAATTACTACGAACAAGGATTTCTTCATTTAAAACTAGGTGAACTAGAACACTCAGAAAATTATATGCAAAAATCCTTAGATTTTTCTTTAAAAACAGTTGATTTCATTGCTCAAGCATGTGCTTATAGAGGAATGGGAGAAATTTATCTAGCTCAAAAATCAGACAAAGCTCAAGATTATTTTTATCAATCTATTCAACTCTTTGAAAAAGCTGAAGATAAAATTGGAGCAGATGAAGTAAGAGCATTATTAGAAACCAAGAAGTGACTGATAAAAACTTTACCCCAAAAGTTAGACAAAAACTTCTAACTTTTGGGGTGTTTATCGATACCCATTTTAACTTTACATTAACGGACTACCGAACTTGCCATTCTTGCAACGGTATGTCTCATGCCTCGAATCGCAACAGACAAGGTAAAGATATTATTCACATCGGCTAAACCGCCATAACCAGCGTCTCCAATATGTTGAATATCTACTCCACAAATTTTATTGCGGATGGCAATTTGTTCAATGACTTCCTTAGAAGAACCTTCTTGACTAGTTCCAATAGCTGATAACACGAGGGTTTCATGTTCATGAGCAAATTGGACAATATCAATGAGTGCCTCTTCTGTGAATCCAGGAACTGTTCCTACTGCTGGAACCAATAAAATATCCGCTCCCGCTTCAATTAGTTCCTTTGCAATTTCTCGATTCATTACCGGTTCTTTTGAGCCTGCTCCATGCATTTTCCCTGCAATAATGACACCTGTAAAATATTTTTTCGCTTTTTGAATCGCTTGGGCAATCGCTTGATTGGTTACTCCGGTACCTGGATTTCCCGTTAAACAAATAAAATCTAATCCTAAAGCTTCTGCGGATTTCAATGTTTCTTTCGAACAAATTCTTCCCGCTGGAATGACTAGTCGAGTTTCCAACATTTCTGCTTCTAAATCGACCGGTTCTAAGTTAGCACCAATTGGACGTCCGCATAATTCTTTTAATCGTGCAATTGGATTGGCGCTACCTTCTACTCCGTATAATTTTGGATTTAAACAATCAAATCCATTTAAAAGCATTAAGTCTCCCCCAAACGCACTTGCGATTTCAGCATGTGTTAATTCCGGAATAATTGGACGATGACGAATAGCCATTTCACAACAAACCGTTCTACCCTCACCTGCCTGAATGGCTAATTTTAATTCTTCTGCTGAAAATTTTCGAAAATCACTTGCCACACAGTTTAAAATTCGTTTCCCCATTGTAAAATCTCCTTTATTTTAAAATATTGACTGCTTCCTTCATACTTTCTAAATGACACAAATCATAATCTCCACTATCAGAATAGCGATAAGAAACTTCTCCATTCGTTGTCGTTGGATCCACTACCCAAGATTTAAAACTTCCATGAAGTTGTTCTAATCCTGTTTTATCTAGAATTTCTGTTAGATTAGCAAGAGAAACGCCACATCCCCCTAAAAATTCAATTTGTGTTCCATATTGTTTTTGCCATTTAGCTAAATTTTCCAAGCCAGACATAATATTTTTTCCTTGTCCACTTGTTAAAATACGAGTGCATCCTAATTTGATTAATGTTTCTAGCGTTTCTTCCGGATTTTTCACACAATCAAAGGCACGGTGAACGACACTATCCGCATTATAGGCTTTACATAACTCAATCATTTTCTTTGTGGCATCCCAATCCATGTTTCCTTCTGGAGTTAAGAAACCAAAAGCTAATCCTTTTGCGCCTGCTTCTAAAAAGATTTTCGCATCTTCAAACATTACTTCTTTTTCCAATTCGTTATAACAAAAACCTGCTCCCCTTGGTCGAACCATACAAATAATAGGAATATCGATTTTTTTAACAGCCTGAGTTAAAACAGCTAATGATGGGCTTAATCCTCCTAAATGTAATGCACTATTTAATTCGATTCGATCGGCTCCTGCAGCTTGAGCATTGATACAATCCTCAATACCTCCTGCACAAATTTCTAAAATTGTCATCTTTCTCTCTCCTATCTTTTTACTATTTGATAAAACTTAGTTCATACAATGCTAATCCATAAATAATGGTATTCACTTTTAAATCTTCGATTCCTATCCACTCGTTTGGAAGATGAGCAATATCTCTTTGTCCTGGAAAACTTGGTCCATAAGCAATAATATTTGGTATAATTTTCGCATAAGTTCCACCCGTTGTTGTAACAGGTGTTGCATTGCCATCTACGACTTCTTGATACACTTTTTGTAAAGTTTGCACATAAATCAAATCTTTATCATACAAAACGGGCTTCCATGAACTCATTTCTTCTAAACAACTTCCATTCGGAATATGTTTTTGAATATCTGATAATAATTGTTCTTTTGTTACAGAAGCTGGATAACACATCGTCCACTCCACAAAGTGTCTTCCATCCTCTATTCCGACTGTATATCCTCTTAATTGCATCATTCCAAAATCTTCATCGGAATAGTTGATGCCTAATTCTACTCCTTGATGAGTCGTATGAAGTAAGTACTGATTAATAAAATCGTATAATGCTGAAATCTGTTCTAAAGAAGTACTCAATCGAACTTTCAGCCGTCCTCTTTCTCCATAAACAACTGGCCATTTACAATCTGGAGTCCATCCAAAAGTAGGGGACTGTTCTTTTGTTAAATAATGCTTTACACAACCAAATCCCGTTTCTTCATTTGTTCCAAATACAATTCGAATCGGGCGGTCAAATTGAACTCCCTTTCCCTTTAATACATATAAGGCAAATAAATTTGACAAAATCGGTCCTTTATTATCCAACACACCACGTCCAAATATTTTTCCCTCTCGCTTCGTCGCCTTTAGCGCAGGACTTTCCCATCCTGTTCCTAATGGCATGACATCTACATGCCCAAAAATCCCATAATACGCTCCGTCTTCTCGAGAGTCTCCATATTGTGCATATCCAATGTGATGATCTATATTTTTCGTTTCAAAGCCTAATTCTTCAGCGAGTGCTAAGACTTCTAATAGAGCTTGTTTGGGACCTTGTCCATAAGGAGCTTCTGGTAAAGCTTCTCCCCGAACACTTTCAATGGCAACTAATCGCTCGATTGCTTTGTGCAATTCAGGTTGAATTTCTTCCAACGCTTTGACTAAATCCTCTCTTATTCCCATTTATTTCACCTCGAGTGGCTTCATTCGTTCTCTTAAATACTCATCCAACCATTCTTGAGTCGCTGTTTCATGAATCATTGTGCCATCTTCTTGTGGATGTACTCGGTAAACGGTTAAGGGCTCTTTTTCAGTTGCTACTACAAATGAGAAATTGGCAATATTCGTTGCGGCTCCCCATTCGCCTTTGTGGTTCATCGCTACCACTGATAAATCCCCAGCATTTCCTCTTCGTTGGATTAATTTTTCAGATAAATTCTTCACTGCTCTTTCACACGCTTGTTGAGGATGCATTCCTTGTTCCATGAATCGAACAATTTCATAGGAAATAATCCCCTTCATTAAATCTTCCCCTAAACCTGTAGCAGTTGCTCCACCAACTGAGCTATCCACATATAAACCAGAACCAATAAATGGAGAATCTCCTACACGTCCTCTTTTTTTCATAAATAGTCCGCTTGTAGAAGTACCGGCAACCATTTTCCCAGTTGTATCTAAGCTAACCATTCCAACGGTATCATGACCTGCATAAGGTACTAAAGATTCTGTTTGTAAATCTTTGACTCGATTATGATAATGAATTTTTGCGCGATCAGTTAACATATTTTTCCGTTCAAAGCCCTGCTTTTGTGCATAAGCTTGAGCTCCAATTCCAACTAAAACATTATTCACCGATTGCAAGCTCAATTGACGAGCCACTGAAATAGGATTCGCCACATCTTGAATAGCACATACCGCCCCAAAATCCAGAGTTGTTCCATCCATATAGGCTGCATCTAATTCCACTTCCATCACTTCATTTGGAAGTCCCCCATAACCGACTGATTTATAATAGGGAAAATCTTCAACTGCTTTAATCGCTAATTCAATCGCATCTCCAGAAGATGCCTGTTGTTCTAATGTTAAAACAGCCTCTTGAACTCCTTCGAGTGCCATTCTCCAAGTGGCAATCATTCCCCACATAGTCACTCCTCCATTCCATATTGATAATTGTATTCTAGTATTTGATGGTATTTTTCAATCGTTAAATCTTCGCAAATCGCACACATTAATCTAAGAGTTGCCTCGATATCTCCTAAATGCACAATACTTTGATGCGTATGCATATAACGAATTGGAATTGATAAAGTTGTCGCTAAAATTCCCGTTTCAGACTTGTAAATATTTCCCGCATCTGTTCCACCCTTTGTAAAACAACCAATTTGATAAGGAATTTGATGTTTCTTACAAAGATTTTCCAAATAAATAAGTAACCCTCGATTTGTTACCGTCATATTATCAATAGCTGTAAGAGAGACGCCTTTTCCAAGTTTCGTATGATTTTGATTGGCTGGAGTATCCCCTGCTAACGTTGTATCAACCGCAAAAGCCACTAATGGCTTTTCATGGAAAGCGGTCGTCCGTGCCCCTCTTAGTCCGACTTCTTCTTGAATCGTTGTAGCTAGTGTCACCCTTTTAGATAGATTTAGATGCTTTAAAGCTTGCATGAGCCAAATTCCTAAAGAAACACTTACCCGGTTATCGAGCGCTTTTCCAATCATATAGTCCTGATTCAAACCAATCGTTTGGCAAGTACTCACTAAACTCACGACATCTCCTACTTCAATGCCCATTTCTTGAATAACTTCTCGATTCTCAACACCCAAATCGACAAATAAATCTTCCATTGCAACTACTTTTTTACGGGCTTCTGGAGAAATCGCATGAGTTTGAGGACCACCAATAATTCCTGTCCATGTTCGACCATCACTCGTTGTAATGATCACTAATTGTTGTAATAACGTATGCGCCCACATATTTCCTACAGGTTGAATCGATACATATCCTCTCTCATTAATCGAAGAAACAACAAATCCCACTTCATCCATATGAGTCGCAAACATAATGGAAAGTTCGCCTTCTCCTAAGGAAAACAAGCCGGAGCCTAATTTATCTTGTTCTTTCGTACAAAAAGGAAGTTGTTCTGACACAAATTGTAAAATTTGCTCTTCATGTCCTGAGACACCTACAAGATTACTCAATGTTTTTAATAATTCTATTTGATGATGTTCTAACATTGGTTCACCAACTTTCTTGGAAAGCAAGTTGCTGAACTTTTTGGAAGGTTAGATTTTCTAAAAATACTTGAAGCGTATGAATGACAGGTTTCAAATCTTCCTTATTTAATAATTGGACAAATTGTCCTTCTTCTTTTAAGGGAATCACCACAACCACCGTTGGAGTTCCTGCCAAAGACTTATGAATAAACGATCCATCCGTCCCTTTTTCTTGAACATTTGCCTTCACATCATATCCTAAACTTTGAGCAACTTTTTTAATTTCTTTTACTAACGAAACATTTGGTAATAATGTCTTATCAAAATAGCGAATATAAACTGTTTGTTCTGCATAATCTTTCACAGGTGCTACATCTAATACAATCGACACATCTGGTAATATCGTATTTGTTGCAGTAATCGCTCCTCTATATCCCACAATGGATTGAGCAATTCCTCCAATGCTAAGTGTATACGGTAGAGAAGGCATTGTTTTCATCAGCTGATAGGCAGCATAAACTCCAGCTCGATTGGAGATATTTTTACTTAATATCATTTTTTCTGTTTCAATCGTTGGAATTTCTAAGACAAAAGTATCTCCTACTTGAACCCCAAACTCTTCCACTTCTTGTTGATACCTAGCTCCTATATGAATCCAATAGTGCTCTTGTTTTTGTAGTACATATCCATAGACTCGTTGATGATGTCGTGTTAACAGACAAACTCTTTGATGGAGAAAATCTTTTGGTGCAACATCTCCAATGGTTACAAAAGACAATAATCCATTCTCATGAATATCATCAATCATTCCTCCACATTCATCAATATTTGAACTAATCATCACTTTAAAAGGACTATTCTCAACTTGTCTCTCCCCAAAAATCGAACCTAACTTATCTCTTTTCAAGTCTAAATTCAATTGTTGATAGGCTTGAGACAAATATTGATGAACTTCATACTCGTCTCCAGAAACTCCAGGTAGACTACATAAGGTACGTAACTCCACTTCACTCGCTTCCTTTCTAACGATAAATTCGATTCGACTCTTGTTGATCATGCGCAATAATTAGCGCAATGTCTTTCAACGCATCATTTAAACCAACTGCACCTTTTTTAGGCATTTCAATCATGGTCGTATGTTCCTTGAATTGTTGAATGATTTCTTCATTTTCTTTTGAACAAGCTACATACGTTTTACAATCCGTTTGATGTTCAATAAATGAAGCTACATTTGCTGCCATTTCTGTAAATGTTTCATCATTAAAGCATGGCCCCGCAAACAATACTTCTGCTTTTGTTTTCAAAATCAAATTATGAATTTTATGAAGCACTTCTTCCTTATGGTTTGCAAAATAATCTGGACCACAATAGACAGTCGCTAATACTTGTAAATTTTCTTTTAAAAAATAATCTTTATACATTAAGTAGGAGCCAATTCCTCCTTTTTCTAACCCAAGAGGAGTATCTGCTCTTTCCTTTCCACCATAACCCGCTTGTATTTGATTCAAAAATAATATCACTCGCATATGCTTTCTCCCTTCAAAAAAAAGTGGGAATAACGACAGAAACTCATTCATTTCTGTTGTCTTCCCACCTCCGCACGTTCAACTTTTCTATTCGTTTATTACTTTTTATAAGTCATCAAAACTTAAATCATCTAATGACAATTCATCTAATTCATCGCTTAATGAATTAGCAGCTTGATGTTCTTCATGAAGATATTGTTTATCAATCACTCTAAAGAATGGATAGTAAATAGCCATCCCAATGATAATTAATACGATTTGGAACAATCCTGCTACGATACTTCCTGTAGCTAACCAACCAGAGAAGAAGAATGGGGTTGTCCAAGGAAGTGCTGCTCCTGTAGTATATGGAATCAATCCAATTAACGTAGCAATAGTAGCTAAAATCGTATTCACTAATGGTGTTAAAATAAATGGAATAACGATTAATGGGTTTAATACAACTGGTAACCCAAAAATAATCATTTCATTAATACCAAAAATACCAGGAACAATAGCTAAACGTCCTAATTTTTTCATACGTTCTGATTTTCCGAAGAATACCATTAAGAAAACAAGTGACAATGTACTACCGCCACCACCAAAGTTCCCAAAGAAATCTCCGAATGGACCTGTAAAGATATTAGGAAGTGTTGCTCCTTGTTTAAAGGCTTCTAAGTTTTCTGCTGTTAACGCTAAATGAATTGGATTAAAGACCGTATTCGTTACAGCAGGACCATTAATACCAAAGAACCAGAATAAAGTAGATAAGAACTGATAAATTGGTTCAAAAATTAAACTTTGTCCGAATCCCATTAATGGGGCTTGTAAAATTTTATAGATAAAGTTATGAGCGTATTGATAATCTGTTGCTGAGAACACTAAATACACTACAAAGAAGAAGAACATTGCAAACGCACTTGGAATTAATGCTGCAAAGGATTGAGTTACAGCTGGCGGAACACCGTCAGGCATTTTAATAACCCAACCTTTGTTTTTAACCGTTACAAAAATTTTTACAGAAATAATAGCTGTTAACATGGCCAAAAACATTCCTGCTGATCCTAAATGAGCTAACGCAAACCCATTAAATACTTTACCATTCGCTGCATTTACGAAATCAGAATGAACTTTTGGTGTAATGATAAGGAAACAAACAAGAGCAACAGCTCCACCCGCAATTGGATCACTTTCTAATTGACGAGCATAAGCGTAACCAATCCCTACGGCTCCTAATAGCCCTAAAACACTAAATGTTGAATCAATGACTGCATCCATTTTACTTGGCCAACCTTGACCAAAAAATTGAGCTAAGAAATCAACATAACCTGGTATCGGAAAGTTCGCAATTACAAGGAAAATAGAAGCCACAATAATTAATGGTGTGGATACTAAGAAACCATCACGAATCGCAATTAAGACTTTATTATTGCCTAATTTTTCCGCGGAACTTCCCATTATTTTTTCTAACGAAGCAAACATAACAATTCCTCCTATTTTTTATTTTTAATCAGTTGAATCGCGCGTTTTAAAATACGTTCCCCATTAACATTCCCATAATCTTCCAAATTAATGACTTCTACAGGAATACCCGTAGGTTCGTATTTTTCACGAGTAGCATTAAATTTGAATTTCACTTGAGGTCCTAAAAGAATCACATCAGGATGAAATTCTTGAACTACAGAATCTAGCTGAACATCAGGAAATGCTTTGACTTCAATTGGTAATTGATGCTGATTTGCGACTTCTTGCATCTTACTTGCCACTAAACTTGTAGACATTCCTGCATTACAAAATAAATACACACGTTTCATATCTATACCCCCAGTTATTTTGTTATGTTATTAAGCTTTTTCAATTTTATCCAATCGTTGATATAATTCGAGCACTTCTTCACTTGTTACTTGTAAAATCTCAGCACTCATCAATTGATCTTCAGAATGTAATAAAAGCAACGAAAAAGGTACCTTATTTCCTGAACTATCTTTTTGTAATAATTCAAAATGTATTTCATGTCCTTTTAATCGTTGCTGCTGACCTTCCTCAATCAGAGATTGAGCTTCTTCAAAATGTCCTTTTTTTGCGGCTACCATTGCCTCCATAAAAGCAGAACGAGCTGCTCCTAATGCACTAATCATTCTAAAACACACTAATTCTATTTCATTCATGATTATTCCTCCTCTCCTATACGTTTTTAAACGCTTTCTTTTTGAAATCATTATAAACCGTTTTCAAGAAAAATCCTAGTCTTTTAACTTAAAATCTTAAATTATTCTATTCGTTCACAAAACCTGAACAAAAAACTCTCAGAACGACAGAGCTTCCATCATTCTGAGAGTCATTTTAACTAATTTTCTTTTCATAAGGAGACTTCACAAATTGAATAGCTTTTAAAATCGCCATAATTGGATTTATCAATACTAATACATATTGCATCATCCCAAGCAATCGCATCGCTGAAATCATTGGACTAGATACATGAAGAATCCATCCTAAACTTAATACTTCAGCCATATAACGGTAGGACATAAAAAAGATTGGTGTTAACATAATCGAAAACATCATTTCTCCTAATACCATTAATGGTGAATTTTTCCAAGTTTTCCCATTCCATTGTTCTGCAACCATAATCAATAAAGCCATTAGAAAAACGAATAAGACAACTTCCCCATCTTTAGCTAATAGTGGACTTCCTTGATTCATGGCATATACTGTTATTAAACTAGTTAGTACTATCATTCCCATTATAAACTTCCAATAATAGGTACTAAACTTTTTCATCACCTTTGCTCCTTTCTCTAACTCCCACCTTTACGACCATCATCACTGACTAGACATTTTAAATCAAGAGTATCTGAGAAAATTTAATAAAAATTTAGGAAATAAAAAAGACAGCCGAAGCTGTCTATCCTACTGGGGTAGCTGGATTCGAACCAACGAATGACGGAGTCAAAGTCCGTTGCCTTACCGCTTGGCTATACCCCAATGGTGGAGGGGGGCAGATTCGAACTGCCGAACCCTAAGGAGCGGATTTACAGTCCGCCGCGTTTAGCCACTTCGCTACCCCTCCAGCTGTTATTAAAATAACGTACTCATATATAGTACACTAGACCATAATATTTTGCAATACCTTTTTTGAAAAAATATTTATTTTTATATAAGCGTAAAATTTCAAAGTAACTTCTAGTTAAGAATCAAAACTAGAAGTTAGATTGAGAATTTACCTTTTTATATAAGAAAACTCCAACCACTTCCTTCGAAGCAATTGGAGCATCCCTATCTCAATTATCCTTGTTTTTCAATCCAATTTTTTTGATGTTTGCGAGAAATACGCATTAATTCAGTATAAAGTTCAGCTAACTCATCTTTTAAAGACTCATCTTTTAAATACGATTGAACTTTCAAAATCACTTGTTCCTCACGTCCACTATCTAAAATCGGAATATCGTTGTCTAATTTAATTTTTGCTACTTCTTCAACTACAGTTGTACGTTCTTCAAATAACGCAACAATTTGGCGATCGATATGATCAATTTTTTGACGTTGTTCTTCTAACATGATTTTCTCCTCTCTTACATCCATAGAGTGCCTAATGGATACCCAATTGCAATGGCACTTACAATACTTAATACTAATAACCATCCACCATATAAAAAGGCATCTTTTGAACTCGTCCACCCACTACCCACAGAAATAGCTACATAAGGCATTGCTGGTGGGGTCATATAAGCTAAACTTGCCATAAAACCAATTAAGCAAGCAACAACTGCTGTATGAATTCCTAAGTCCGTACTAGCCGCAATCGTTGTTAACACAGTCGTCACAACCGAAACAGTTACTAAATTCGATGAAAAATTCGTTTGAAGTCCCGCCCAAACAACAAAGACAATAACAATTACCATCGCACTCCATTGATGAAATAATGGAGTTAATCCACTTTCAATTAAAGGTAATACTCCTAATTCTGGCTTCGTTAATAAAGTTCCTAAACTTAAAGTGGCACCAACTAATAATAAACTTGGCCAATAAACGCCACGTGTTAACGCCTCTTGAATCGACATTAACGGTTTTCCATCTTCATGGATACAAGCTAATAATACCGCTCCAATCATTGGTGGGAATGCCATTCCTGCAGATTTTAAGAAAGCTGCCACGCTAGGCGAAACAATCCCTAACCACTCTGGAATAATCCATAAAGCAATGACTATTGAAAAAATAGAAATAATCCATTTTTCTTTTTTCGTTACTTTTGGTAAATTTTCCAACGAGTCGAGACTTTGAAAAGTCACTTCTGATAAATCTAATTTCCATAAGCGATGTAAACTTGCCCACATTCCAACAAAAATACAAATCCCTGCCGGCATCGCAATTCCCATATATTGAATATTCGAAATACTTACACCAGTGGCAGTATGATACAAGCCCATTGCAGTAATCGCAAAAACATGATTAATCGGCGTCATCGCAGTCCCAATCGCAATGGTCGAGAATAATGTAATTAAAATAAAGGACGCTTGACGACTCCCTTTTTCTAATCCAAATACTTCCATCATTTCTTCATAAATTGGAAAGACAATCATAAATAAAATCGTCGGTGAAATAAAACAACTAATGACTAATACCGCTCCTAGAAAAGCTCCTAAAAAATGACTTGGACTTTTCTTCGCAAAATTCGTTTTTAAAAACCAACCAACTAAACGTTTCAAAGCAGGGGTCTGTTCTAAAGCATAGGTCACTATAAACGTAAATAATAAGAAAACAAATGTGCTATTCCCAAAAGAAAGAGAAAACACTTGACTATACGTTACTTTCGGAAGCCACCCGAGCCCTAATAAGACTAAACATAAAATACTTGGCCAGTCGATTCCTACAAATAACCATAACAATAAGCAACTCATAAAAATCGATAATAAGGCAAATGCACTTCCAGGTATCGCTAATAATTGCCAATCAAAATGCGAGTTAACCATCGCAAGAACGATAAAAAGGATACTTAACACTATTGCGCCCGTTTGAAACAAACTTCGCGTTTCTTTCTTCATACTCTACTCCTCAACTTTCATTTATTTCGCTATCCATCCTACCGTATTTTTCTTCAAAATACTAGTAAGGCTATCAGTTCTCATACAAGAAAAATCCTCATCATTGGTTATTCAACCATTGTTCTCTCTAGTAAGAAATCAATTATATTCTTATGAATAATTCCATTTTGACTAAAGTCTACTTTATCCATTGACAGAACATATTTTGGATAATGATCATCCAGTTGATGGTACACGCCAAATTCTCGTTGCCTTGTTTCTTCTGTTCCCATCATATAAGAAACTTGATAATATAATCTCTCATTTCCCCTACTTGCAATGAAATCAATTTCCAAATTCCTTACTTTTCCAATTTCAACTTTATATCCTCTTGAAATCAATTCAATATATACAATATTTTCTAAAGTTCTTTCGATATCTTTTGTATTAGAATATCCTTTTGCCGCTCTAAAACCATGATCTGTCAAATAATACTTCTCATCGACTTTTAAATTCTTTTTTCCCACTGTATCAAATCTTGGAACTTTCTTTAAAATAAAAGCTCTACTACAGTATTCTAAATAATTAAGAATCGTATCAATCGAAACTTCTCTACTTTCACTTTTCAAATATCTCTTAATACTACTTGCTGAAAATGTAGAACCAATATTTTGAACTGCAAAGGACAAAATGCGGTTAAAAATATCCACATCTCTTATTTTGTTATAGTTCAATACATCTTTAACTAAAACAGTATTGTATACATCATTCAAGTACTTATAACTCGTATCTTCCTCTAAATTAAAATATTTTAAAATAGGCATCCCACCGATTTTAATAAATTTCATAAAGAGTTCTTCCTTAGATAACGAATAGTCTTTAAAAATGATTGAAAATTCATCAAAAGTAAATGGCTGAATTTCAAACTCTACATAACGACCTGCCAGTAATGTTGCAAGTTCTCCAGAAATCAAATTCGAATTAGAACCTGTTATATAAATATCGCAATCTTTATCTACTCTTAATCCGTTGATTACTTTTTCCCAGTTGTTCACTAACTGAATCTCATCAAAAAAATAATACATTTTTCCTTCTACATTTTTTGTTTTATCGGTTAAATATTTCGCCAATAAATCCGCTTCATTGATGTGC
This sequence comes from uncultured Granulicatella sp., assembly GCF_963545075.1. Classification (GTDB taxonomy): domain Bacteria; phylum Bacillota; class Bacilli; order Lactobacillales; family Aerococcaceae; genus Granulicatella. The sequence continues at coordinate 12,325 of NZ_CAUUHX010000016.1, read as the reverse complement.
ATAAACTCTAAAGACTCAAAATTAATATAGATTTTTTGTTGCTCAGGTATTAATGCAAGAAGTTCATCTTTAATCATCATTAAGATTGTTGACTTCCCAACACGGCGCATCCCTGTCAAAATTTTAATAACGGGTTTATTTATAAACTTTTTAATTTGTTTCATATATTTAGGTCTTTCAATATATTCCATCTTCATCACCTCATGTTCTACTATTTCGATTATACTCGAAATCAACACAATTTAAAACACCTATTTCGATTATAATCGAAATTTAACTAGTTTTGTTCATTTATTTCGACTATAGTCGAAACTATCTTTAGAACATCAAAAAAACGATAGAGAACTCTACCGTTTCCTATTCTTATATGTAATTTTCTAATTCAACTTCTGGATTTAATTTATAATGTTGACCATAGTCATCCCTAATGACAAATTTATAATCCACTAAATAACGGCGCATTGTAGCGAAATCATCATATAGTTCCTTAATTTTTTCATTCAATTCTTTCTCAGAGTAAGTGTCAGAATGACTCTTTAAATGATCATAAATAAATTCAAAGATTTCCATTTTATTTTTCTGTTTTTTAGGAAGAACCGTAATTTTCCCATCCTTCATAAATCTAGAAATATTTTCTTCTTTCATACGATAACGCCTCTAATCCTTATTCATATTTTTGTAAAGTTTATACTAAATACAGCAAAAGGACAAGTGAAATTAATAAAATTTTCCACAAAAAAACTTGTTAGAAATGGCAGTTATTTCTAACAAGTTCTGGGTAGTGAGTTTATTAAATTTATTGTTTTTCTAATTTTAATACTTTTTCAACTTTTTTATAAAGCATTAACGATAGTACACTGCTTAAACCGAATTTTAATACATTAAATGGTAATAAAGCAAATAGCATCAATGTCCATAAATTTGTGACGAATGGGTTTGTAGTAGCTGCAAGTGCAACAATTTTTTCAATTGGGAAATGCATCGCTGTTGCATATAATGGGAAAATCACAAAATAATTCGCTGTTAATAAGACTACTGTTGCAGTAGCTGTACCGATTACTAAACTTGTAATCGCCCCTTTGAATGTACGGTTATGTTTATAATAAAATACCGCTGGCAACATGAAACTTAAACTTCCAATTAAGTTCACTGTTTCGCCAATTCCAAATGTTGTTGTTCCATTTAAAACAAAGTTTAACGCAACTTTTACAATCGCAATATACGCACCATACAATGGTCCTAATAAATAACCACCTAAAATAACAGGCAATTCAGAAAAATCCATTTTAACAAATGGTGGAATAAATGGAAGACTAAATTCTAATAACATTAGAATTGTGCTTAGCGCACCGAATAGTCCTACTAAAATTAATGGTTTTGTCGCATAACGTGACACTGTTTTTGCATTTGTACTCATCGTACATCTCCTCCTTAACCGGGTTGAAGGATCGGATGGTTTTTCACGCTTTTGTTCCATTTCATTTGTATAACTGCACAAAAAAATGCAGCAACAAAATGGTATACATTTCATCGCTGCATTCTTATATATCAAATGAATTGGTATCTTCGAACGTGAAATATAACCATTTTCTCTCATCTAGACTATCACTATCGGTTCTGGAATTGCACCAGATCATGCCTGTTTGGCTCGCGGACTATACCGCCGGTAAGGAATTACACCTTGCCCCGAAAATGTTATTTTATATACAAAGAGTACCACACTTTTTTTTGAATGACAATTATTCTGCTTGAGTTCCCAAAAAAGGCTAATTTTTATTATTAACAGTTCCTAAAAGCTTTAAGACATTTCATTATTTCAATACTTTTCTCAAATATTGACCTGTAAAGCTTCCTTCAACTTGAGCTACTTCTTCAGGTGTTCCAGTAGCAACAACTAGTCCTCCGCCACTTCCACCTTCTGGTCCCATATCAATAATATAATCAGCCGTTTTAATTACATCTAAATTATGTTCAATCACTAAAACGGTATTTCCTGATTCTACTAAACGATTCAATACTTCTAATAATCGAGCAATATCATCCGTATGAAGCCCTGTTGTTGGCTCATCTAATACATAAAAGGTATTTCCCGTAGACACTCGTTGCAGTTCGCTCGCTAATTTCATCCGTTGTGCTTCTCCACCCGATAAAGTTGTAGCGGATTGTCCTAAAGTTACATAGCCTAAACCAACATCTTTAATGGTTTGAAGTTTTCGCTTGATTTTTGGCACAGCTTGGAAAAATTCTACTGCATCATCTACCGTCATTTCTAACACTTCGGCAATACTTTTTCCTTTATATTTGACTTCTAATGTTTCTGAATTATAACGACTGCCATGGCAAATTTCGCACGGAACATATACATCTGGTAGGAAATGCATTTCAATTTTTAAAATACCGTCTCCCTTACATGCTTCGCATCGTCCACCTTTAACATTGAAACTAAAGCGTCCTTTTTTATAACCACGTAATTTTGCTTCATTTGTAGTTGCAAATAAGTCACGAATATCATCAAATACACTTGTGTACGTTGCTGGATTACTTCTTGGAGTACGCCCAATTGGACTTTGATCGATATCAATAATTTTATCTAATCCATCATACCCTTCAATGGATTTAAAAGCACCTGGTTTTTCTTTTGATTTTGAAATTTCTCTTGCCAGAGCTTTTTTCAATACTCCATTGACAAGCGAACTCTTTCCAGAACCTGAAACTCCTGTAACGGCTACTAATCTTCCTAAAGGAATATCCACGTTAACGGATTTTAAGTTGTTTTCACTAGCTCCTTTTAAGTGAATCCATCCTTTATCTTCTGTTCTGCGTTCCGTTGGAACTGCAATCGATTTTTTCCCGGATAAATATTGTCCCGTTAATGAGTTTGGATTTTTTTCCACTTCTTCTGGTGTTCCAGCAGCAATAATTTGTCCGCCAAATTCTCCTGCACCTGGTCCGATATCAATTAAGTAATCTGCTGCTCTCATAGTATCTTCATCATGTTCTACTACAATTAATGTATTTCCTAAATCACGCATGTTTTGTAATGATTGAATTAGTCGATCATTATCTCTTTGATGCAATCCAATCGATGGTTCATCTAAAATATATAATACTCCAGATAAATTCGATCCAATTTGAGTCGCTAAACGAATCCGTTGCGCTTCTCCCCCTGATAAAGTTCCTGCTGCACGACTTAAGTTCAAATATTGCAAACCAACATTTTTCAAGAATGTTAAACGAGATTGTACTTCTTTTAAAATAGGAGCGGCAATTTGTTCATCTTGTGGAGATAACGTTAAGTCTTTGAAAAATTCAAGTTCTTCATCAACAGATAGTTCCAATACTTCACTAATATGTTTATGATTCACTTTTACCGCTAATGCTTGTTCATTTAAACGATGTCCATGACAAGCTTTACACGATAATTCCGTCATATATTGACGCATTTGTTCTCTAGTATAATCGCTATTCGTCTCATGGTAACGACGTTTCACATTGACAATGACCCCTTCAAAAGGCACATCCACATCTCGAACGCCCCCAAATTCATTTTCATAATGGAAATGGAAAGTGGCATCTCCAGAACCATATAGCACTAGGTTTTTCTGAGACTGTGTTAATTTTTCAAAAGGTAAGTCCATTGGAACTTTAAACTGCTCACAAAATTGGCGTAGCATTTCTGGATAATAATTCGAACTAATCGGATTCCAAGGCACTAATGCTCCTTCATTTAAGGTTTTTGCTTTATCTGGAACAACTAAATCGATATCCACTTCTAATTTCATGCCTAATCCATCACATTCTGGACAAGCTCCAAAAGGTGCATTAAATGAAAAGAGACGTGGCTCTAATTCTCCAATCGTAAATCCACAATGAGGACAAGCATAATGCTCACTAAACAAGATTTCTTCTTGCCCAATAACATCGACAATGGCATACCCTTCTGCTAAACGAAGCGCTGCTTCTAATGAATCGAATAATCTTGAACGGCTCTTGTCCGACACAATAATACGGTCAACAACAATTTCAATCGAATGCTTTTTGTTTTTTTCTAATGAAATTTCATCCGTTGTTTCCATCATTTCGCCATCTACTCGAATACGAATATAGCCGTCTTTTTGAATATTTTCGAAAACTTTTTTATGTTCCCCTTTTTTCCCTTTTACAATCGGTGCTAAAATTTGAATTTTTGTTCTTTCTGGCAATTCCATCACTCGATTCACCATTTGTTCAATCGACTGACTTTCAATTAAAGTACCATCGTTTGGACAATACGGTTTTCCTACTCGTGCATAGAGTAATCTCAAGTAATCATTAATTTCCGTCACGGTTCCCACCGTTGAACGAGGGTTACGAGAAGTTGTTTTTTGGTCAATCGCAATTGCTGGACTTAATCCATCAATACTATCGACATCCGGTTTATCCATTTGCCCTAAAAATTGTCGTGCATAAGCTGATAAACTCTCTACATATCTTCTTTGCCCTTCTGCATATAATGTATCAAAAGCTAGTGAACTCTTCCCTGAACCGGATAATCCTGTAATTACTACTAATTGATCTCTTGGAATTGTTACATCAATATTTTTTAAATTATGGGAGCGTGCTCCACGAACGATAATCTGATCTTTCGCCATTCCATTTTCCTCTATTTCTATCTAAAATCAAAAACTCTGCCCTTAGGCGTTCACCTTAGTATAACATAGTTTCTTTCACATTACGAACAAACGTTCTTATCATATCACACATCTTTATTTTAAGTGAATTCAAAAAAATGAGCAAATTTTGAGCAGATTCCTACTCAACAAAAAAGGCTGAACCTTCATAGCACATACACTATCAAAATTCAGACTTTTTTTGTAAATTCTTAGTTGATTTCCATTTCCACTGGACAGTGGTCACTTCCAGTTACATCTGCACGAATTTTCACTTCTTGAATACGAGAAGTTAATACTTCTGATACAACAAAATAGTCAATTCTCCATCCAATATTTCTTGCACGAGCACCGCCCATGTAGCTCCACCAAGTATAAGCCCCTACTGTTTCTGGATAACGATAACGGAACGCATCGACTAAGCCATTTTCTACAATTTGATCAAATTTTTCACGCTCTTCTTTTGTAAATCCTGCATTTTTTGTATTTGTTTTTGGATTTGCCAAATCGATTTCCTTATGCGCTACATTTAAGTCTCCACAGAAAATAACTGGTTTTGTTTCTTCTAACTTTTTGATAAAAGCTAAGAAATCATCTTCCCACACTTGGCGATAACTTAAACGAGTTAAATCACGTTTCGCATTTGGTGTATAAACTGTCACTAAATAATAATCTGCATACTCTGCTGTAATGACACGTCCTTCTTGATCATGTTCTTCAATTCCTAATCCATATTGAACAGAAATCGGTTCTTCCTTTGTAAAAATAGCTGTTCCAGAATACCCTTTTTTCACTGCTGAATTCCAATACGCATGATAGCCTACAAATTCCATTCCTAAATCCACTTGTTCAGGCTGTGCTTTTGTTTCTTGTAAACATAAAATATCTGGTTGAGCTTCTAATACATATTCTTGTAAAGCCCCTTTATTTAAAACAGAACGAATCCCATTCACATTCCATGTTGTTAATTTCATACTTCTTCCTCCACATTCGTTTTGTTCTATCATAACAATTTTATAAAATGATGACTAGCAAAAAGATACCGACCTCCACGAGTTAGATTTTTAATCCAACTTTTTTTGGGGTCGATATCTCGTAAATATTTATCAGTTTAATACTTTTTCATCACTCATCCATATCATTCGGCAAGCAAATATAAAAACTAATCACTTCTCCAACGGATTCAGCTAACATTCTCCCGCCATGACTTCGAACAATATTATCCGCAATGGCTAGCCCTAAGCCTGTTCCACCTGTTTCTTTCGAACGAGAGCCTTCTGCACGATAGAAACGGCTAAATAAATGCTCTAACACTTCTTTTGGAATAGGTTCTCCAATATTACGAACAGCAATTGTAACAATATCTTTTTGTTCCAACACTTCTATCGTAATTTTCGTGTTTTCACGACCGTATTTAATGGCATTTGATAGTAAATTATGAATAGCACGCACCATTTTTTCCGCATCCATCTCCAAGACCATTTTTCTTTTTGGTGGAATGACTTCAATCGTCATTTGACGTTTTTGTGCCTCTAATTCAAAATCGGCTGCTACTTGTTCTAAGAAATTCGCTACCGGAATATCATTCAATCTCAATGGTGCTCCATTTGGACTTGTTGTTGTATATTCAAATAAATCATCTACTAATGCCTTCATTTGTTGTGCTTTATGATACGCAATTTCTGCATAACGTTTCGTTTCTTCAGGTGTTTTGGGCTTTCCATTAATGACTAATCCTAAGTATCCAATAATCGATGTTAAAGGGGTACGAATATCATGAGAAACATTTGTAATCAATTCATCTTTGGACTTTTCAATCATTCGTTCATCTTCCATGGCGCTCACGGTTGAATCTACTAAACGGTTAATACTCGTTACTACTTTCCCCATATCACCTGCTAATTGGAAAGGTATTCTTCGATCATAATCTCCTTGTGCAATTAAATGTAATTCCTCTAAAACATGAGACAATTGCATTTGATGATAACGGCGAATTAAACGCCAGTAAGTAAATCCAATCGCAAAAATAATGGAACTAACAGAAAAAATATTTTTATATAATCGAATTTCACTAGAATTGACATTCCATGCTTGTCGAATCGAACGACTTCCATCTACAAAGTATCCAGGCGCATCTAGAAATTGATTCAACAATACTAAAGCTCCTAAATACAAGACGAAGACGATACAGAGTGTAATAACACCTTCTAAAAATAATTCACTAATTTCCCTGGCTGTTAATTTCCAAAAAGCAGCAGGCTTTTCCTCTTTAGCTACTTTTTTTAAGAAAAATCTCCTATTTACTTTCAATTTTATAGCCAACTCCCCATACGGTTTCGATTACTTTATCTCCACCCGTTGCTTCAGCAATCTTGTCACGTAAATGACTGACGTGAACCATTACAGTTTTAGTAGAGACAATACTTTCTTGTTGCCATACCGTTTCAAATATTTCATCTGCACTAAATACTTTATTAGGATGACTTGCCAGTAAGAATAAAATTCCAAACTCTAACACAGTTAATTGAATTTCTAAACCATCTAATGTTGTGACTTGATGAGAGCCTTTATTAATTAATAATGGTCCAATTGTAATTTCTTCGGTACTTTCACTTTCTTTTGTTAAAGCTGAAGTTCGGCGTAATAATGATTTGACACGTGCAATAACTTCTAATGGATTAAAAGGCTTCGTTACATAATCATCTGCCCCATTCGTTAATCCCTGAATTTTATCAATATCGGTTGATTTAGCACTAAGTAATAAAATTGGTAAAGCATCATTCGTTTTACGAATTTCATGCACAACAGAAATTCCATCTAATCGTGGCATCATAATATCTAAAATCACCATATCGATATCTGAATAAGCTTGAAGTTTTTCCAATGCTTGTTTTCCGTCATACGCTTTTACAATTTCAAATTTTTCATTTCTTAAATAAATGGATAATAATTCTACAATCTCACGATCATCATCTACGACTAAAATTTTCATAAAAATCCCTCTTTTCGTATTCTTTTCAACTTTATCCTACTCAATCTCTAAGAAAAACTCCACCATTTCTTTAAAATCTTGAAAATTCTTTAATAATTTATCAAAAAAATCGCTTCTTTATGCATGAATACACGTTTTTTTTGCTATAATGTAAGTGTATTCCTAATTTATTGGAAAGGATTTTTTATGATACAAACACCAATTACAAATCAAAAAGTACAATTACTAGAAACAATTGTCTCTTCATCAGAACAAATGCAAGATTATTTTGTTCCATTTGCAGTGGATGAATCCATTTTACATCATCTCGTGCAATTCCCATCGGAAACTTTTCTACATTTTTGGGAAATGGAAGATACAGTGATTTTAGGAATGACAGATACTAAAACACCCTATTTAGAAGAGGGAGTTACTCTATTAAAAGAACGAAACTACACACCTGTTGTTCGTCACGCTGGGGGCTTAGCCGTTGTTAGTAACTCCGGAGTTTTAAACATTAGTTTATTATTTTCTAGACAAAATGCAACAATTACTCAAGTTTATGAATGGATGCAAGAGTTAATCACACGTGCCTTTCCAGAAGCCATTGGAGAAAAAGAAATTCAAGCCTTTGAAGTCAGTGATTCCTATTGTCCAGGAGACTATGATTTAAGTATCCAAGGAAAGAAATTCGCTGGAATTGCGCAAAGACGTTTTAAAAATTCGATTTGCGTTTCTATTTATCTTAGCGTTAATGGCAATCAAGAAGAACGTGGAAACTTAATCCATGATTTTTATGAAGAAAGTATAAAGGGAGAAAAAACTCGTTGGCATTATCCAGACGTTAATGCAGACAGTATGGCGAATTTATCGCAATTATTAGACTTAACTCTAACCGTTCAAGAAGTTAAAGAGCGTATTTTAACCGCTCTATTAGATGGGCAATGCGAATTATTAGAGTCAGAAATTCATTTTGCAACCCAAGCAAGTTATCAAAAAGCCATGGATCGATTAAACCTTCGAAAAGTTTAACGGTAAATCCAGACATTATAAGGAGGAAAAGATTGATGTATATTGAAGAACTATCCCGTGAAAAAGTATTACGTGACCCTGTTCATGATTACATTCACATTCAACACCGTGTGATTTTAGACTTAATTAATAGCCGAGAAATGCAACGATTACGTCGAATTAAACAAACTGGCGCTTCGATGTTCACCTTCCATACGGCTGAACATTCACGTTTTTCTCATTCATTAGGTGTCTATGAAATTGCTAGAAGAATTTGCGACAAATTTGTTCGAAACTACCCTTCTACAACTCCGGAAGATGGATTATGGGATGACACTAACCGCCTAGTTGTCCTATGTGCTGCTCTTTTACACGATATCGGACACGGTCCCTATTCTCATGCTTTTGAGAAAATTTTCGATACGAACCATGAACAAATTACGATTGATATTATTTTGTCACCAGACACAGAAGTGAACAAAATTTTAAAAACCGTTTCTCCTACTTTCCCGGAAGAAGTAGCCAGTGTTATTCAAAAGAAACATCCAAATCCACAAGTCGTTCAATTAATTTCTAGTCAAATTGATGCTGACCGCATGGATTACTTACTACGAGATGCTTATTTCACAGGGGTAAATTATGGAACCTTTGATTTAACTCGTATTTTACGTGTGATTCGCCCGTATAAAGGTGGGATTGCCTTTAACTTCTCAGGAATGCATGCCGTAGAAGACTATGTCGTTAGCCGTTACCAAATGTATATGCAAGTTTATTTCCACCCAGTCTCAAGAGGGATGGAAGTTGTGTTAAATCACTTATTAAAACGTGCTACAGAGTGTTATCATTCAACCACTCATCCATTAAAATATACAGCCTCTTTCTTAAAACCATTTTTTGAAAAAAATTGGACATTGGAAGATTATCTTCGTTTAGATGACAGTGTGTTAAACACTTATTTTGCTCATTGGCAAATTGAAGACGATGCGATTTTAAGCGATTTAGCCGATCGTTTTATTAATCGTAGACCATTTAAATCTGTGCCATTTAATCATGTCAATGACGTGGCAACGATTGAACGTATGAAAGAACTGGTACAAAGTGTCGGTTATAATACTGAGTACTATACTGCGATTAATAATAGTTATGATTTACCTTATGATTTCTATCGACCAGATTCTGTAAAACCACGAACACAAATTGAACTCGTAGAACGAAATGGAAATATGGTCGAATTATCTCTTGTCAGTTCGATTGTTTCTGCCATTTCAGGAAGAGTCCGTGGAGATGTACGTCTATATTTCCCAAGAGAAATGTTTATCGAAGGCTCTTCAGAATTATTTAGCGAAGATTATCAAGAATTCCAAGAACTAGCTTCAAAACTTGATGTCTATTCGAACCAAATGAAATAATATTACAAAGACTTTTCTAAACTAGCCGAAATACAGGCTACGCGGAAAAGTCTTTTATGCTTTTTCTATTCAGTAAAAAAATATGCTATAATAAAGCTGATACAGAAAAAAAGGAGACTCACTATGATTAAATTAATTGCCATTGATATCGATGGAACTTTGATTAACTCAAAACACGAAATTACTCCTCGTGTTCACGCTGCATTAACAAAAGCAAAAGAACAAGGTGTCTATGTTGTTCTTTGTACAGGGCGTCCTCTTCCTGGCGTTCAAGGATATTTAAACGAATTAAACTTAATCAACAATCGTGATTTTGTTATTACTTATAACGGTTCACTTGTTCAAAAAACAGGAACAGGCGAAAGTTTAGTACGCTTTGGAATGACAATGGATGACTTAAAACTAATGGATGATTACCATCAACAATATGGCGTTCACTACCACGCAATCGATGAAAAAAATATTTATGTAACTACACCAGATATTGGAAAATACTCTTATATGGAACGTGACCTTGTTGGAATGCCAATTGTACAACAACCACTAGATAAATTTGACCCAAATGCCACTTTTTCAAAAATGATGTTTGTAGATGAACCAGAAATTTTAGAAAATCTGATTCCAAATTTAAGTGACTCATTCAAAGAAAACCATAATATCGTTCGTAGTATGCCTGTTTACTTAGAAGTCCTACATCCACAAGCCAGTAAAGGACATGCTGTCGCTAAACTAGCAGAACTATTAGGACTAGATGCCAGCGAAGTGATGTGTATCGGAGACCAAGGAAACGATAGAGATATGATTGAATATGCAGGAATGGGCGTTGCCATGGGAAATGCGATTGATGAAATAAAAAAACTCGCAAACTTCATTACAACAACAAATGATGAAGATGGCGTTGCAGTAGCTGTAGAAACTCATGTGTTAAATACGGAGAACTAATTCCAAGACGAAGAAAAAATAAAACGAAAAACCAAAGGAGACTTCGCACTCCTTTGGTTTTCTACTTTTACAACAACATAACAAAATAATTCACTAAACACGATAATTTAATAAGATTTTAGAAAGAAATATCTAATTTTAACGAATATTCGTGTTTTTTTCAGTTGTAATTTTCGTAATTTTCTGTATAATAGTTTTACTGAAGCAATCTTCAGCCAGAGCTAGCTTAAAAGCTTTGATTCAATTTAAAGGAGGCTAACAAATGAAATTAAAAAGAAGCGAACGTTTAATCGATATGACACAACGATTACTCGATAATCCTCATACATTGATTTCATTAACAACTTTTACAGATTTATACCAATCTGCAAAGTCTTCCATCAGTGAAGATATTGCTATTATTAAACGCACCTTTGAAATTCAAGGAATTGGAGTCGTTAATACACTCCCTGGAGCTGCCGGAGGCGTCATTTTCACTCCAAAAATTAAGAAAGAACAAGCCTTAGAAGCAGCACAAAAAATTTGTGACCAGATGAATGACTCTACTCGACTACTTCCTGGTGGATATATTTATTTATCTGACTTACTAGGAAAACCAGACGTTCTTCATCACTTAGGAAAAATGATCGCTTCTGCCTATGAAGATAAGAAAGTTGATGTTATTATGACTGTAGCAACTAAGGGAGTACCAATTGCCCAAACAGTTGCCAATTATTTAAATGTTCCATTTGTAATCGTTCGTCGTGATTCAAAAATTACAGAAGGAGCTACAGTAAGTATTAATTACGTATCTGGTTCATCTTCTCGTGTTGAAAAAATGGAATTATCCAAACGTACACTTCCAAGTGGATCAAATGTACTGATTGTCGATGACTTCCTAAAAGCCGGTGGTACGATTAATGGGATGAGAAGTCTAATCCAAGAATTCGATTCTCAAGCAGTAGGTGCTGTCGTTTTCTGTGAATCAGGAGTTTCTGGACACCAATTACAAGATTATTCTTCTATTATTCGTATTACAGAAATTAATACCGAAAACCAACATATCAAAGCAGAATTAGGTAACTTCTTCGATACACATACGTTTTTAGAAGAAACACATTAATGAAACATTAACCATTAACACAAAATAACAGAAAAAACTTTCCTTGAATAGCAAGGTCGCCAGCAAATGTTGTCTCATGGCTAAAATTCGAGCCTTAGTCTCGAATTCTCCCTGTAAAATAAGCCACCAAAGTGGCTCATTTTACTAATGCTATTAAGAAAAGTTTTTTCTGTTATTTTTAATTTACGTAGTTAAAAAGGATTATACCCATTCACCGTTTGCATTTAATTTGTATCCATCA
>NZ_CAUUHX010000015.1:0-32374 GCF_963545075.1 uncultured Granulicatella sp. | reverse complement strand
CATACTAACTTCTAGTTTTGATACTTAACTAGAAGTTACTTTGAAACTTTACGTTTATGTGAAATTTTATTGAAATAACCCAGTTATTATTATACTTTTCAAAGTACTTTTGGTATAATTATTGTGTTATATAATTGATAAAAAATCTATTGAAAAAAGGAGCAAGATATGAGAAAAAATAAAAAAGAAAATATGTGGAACCAAGTGCAAAGGTTCTCTATTCGTAAATTTTCATTCGGTGTAACCTCTGCATTGCTTGGAACATTCTTTCTAGCAAATACTTCAATGGTTCAAGCGGAAGTTGAATCAGGACAAGATTCAGCAGTTCATGCGACTAAACCGGAAGAAAAAGTTGGTACGGGCAAGCCAAATGAAAATGCACAACCAGTGGTAGCTACAGAAATTAAAAAAGTTGAAACAAATGTAGTTGCTGAAGAAACAAACAAGGCATCGAAAGAACAATTGAATGATGTTACTATACCTAAAGTAGATAAGAGTACTTTATCACAAGCGATTGATAATCTATCTGAATTATTAAATCAAGTAAATCGTAAAAAGGTTTCAAGAACAAGTATGTCGGAATATGAAGGTGTATTATCTAAAGCAAAAGAAGTATACCAAAATGATGCAACTACTCAAAATGAAGTGGATAGTCAAGTGAGAAAAGTGAATGGCGCTATTACAATTGCGAAGTCTTTTCCAAAAGTGAAATCAAGTACAGGTGAAATGATTACTCCTAAAACAGGAACCGATGCCATAACAGAAGCACCTAAGACTGAAACAGAGATTAAACATTCTCTTGAAACAGTAAAAGAGGATCTTCAAAAATATGTGAAGAAATCGGAAAATACAACTGATAAACCAAACGTAACAGCAGCAGAAGAAATTCTAGAAAGTATTTCAAAACAATTAGAAAATCCTACGCTAAGTTCACAAGAATTAACAACATTGTTGGAAAAAGCAAAGACAGTTCGTAATTCATTAGTAAATGAAGAGTTGCGTGCAACTTCAGGTGCTCGTGATTCACGTAATGGTCAAAATATGGGTGAAGGGGTAACTTTTAGAGCGGATGCCCCAATTAATTCAGGGGCTTTAGCCAATATTAAATATTTTGCTTCTGTTGACCCTAGAGCAGCAGGAAATAATGGACGTAATACAAGAAATAACGAACCTGAATTAACGTTAAATAAAACAGAAATTAAAGCTGTTTATGTACAAGATAGTGAAGGAAAGTGGATTGTTTACGATGTTTTCTTCAATAATGATGGAAGAAAAATGACAGGACTTAGTAAAAAACAACACTACTATTTCCAAGCTCCGTTTAATATTATGGACCCTAAGAACGTGGTAAGAGATTTAACTTTTACTCGTTATAGAAATGTTAATGGAACAAGATTATCTAATGGCTTTGAAGGGTTCGAGAGATATGGTAATACTGCAGTAATTACTGACCCTTGGAATCAAAAATATAATATCTTTAATGCTGATAGTAGAACATTTTATGATCCTAATTCAGGTGCTTATACTGATGCAAAAAAAGGAGAAGTATTTAAAAATAACAAAGATGACTCTACATTAAATCAAATTGTTAGAGATAAAAATGGTAACTATCCTAAAGCTTCATACTATTTAGGTTTAGAGTTAGGTCAATTAAGTACAGATTATGCTGTTCATATGCATGCTAAGATTAAATTGAGAGATAATGTAACATTAGAAGAAGCGAATCAATATGGACGAGTATTTGCAGCTTCTGTAACGTCAGGAGAAACGACTAACCAATCATATATTATGGGGGCAACAGGTACTCGTTTAACAACAAAAACTGACGCACAATTATCTCCGATTAAGGGTAGCACACATAACAAAACAGTGGGAGATACACTTCCAAATCCAGATAATCCAGTAACAGCTAAATATATTACTCCTAAAAATGGTGGAGAATTCCCTGCTGGAATGAGCTGGAGTTGGAAAAATAATATTAAACCAAGTACAGCTGAAGCTGGAGTATTCAAATATACTGCTGTGGCTACTTACCAAGATGGTTCAAAATCAGATGCAGCAAATTCAGGTTCAGACGGTACAGTTACATTAAATGTTAAACCGATTAAACCAACGATTACAGCTAATGATGTCGTGCATAAAAAAGGATTAGCAAATCAAACAATCACGGTAAATGTTGGTACAGGAGTTAAGAACGGTTCTACAGTTACTTTATATGATGGCAATAATGTAATCGGAACAGGGACAACCAATGGTACTACTGCAAGAATTACAGTTTCTGGTGCTTTACCAGGAAGACCTATTACAGCTGTAACAACAGTAAATAATAACGGAACTGTAACTTCTGAAAAAAGTGATGGTGTTACACCAACAGATGCACCAGATAACCAAGCACCAACGGTTAAAATGACAAATCCAACAGATAACAACAAAGTAAGTGTATTGACAAGTAATGAGACGAATGCTCCTACAACTCGTATTTATAGAGGGGCGACTTTAAATGTTCCATTGACGATGTACGATAATGATCCAAAAGGTAAAGTAAACTTAAAATATGAAAGTGGATTACCTAAGGGTGTTACTTTTAACAATGGAACAACTCTTTCAAAAACAGGAGCCACAGAGGCACGCCCAGGAACAACAAATGTTACGGGGAAAGTCGCTGCTGATGCAACATTAGGAAAACAAACGGTTACGTTCAAAGTGTCCGATGACCAAGGAAACAATGTTGATAGAGGCAATAATTCAACTGTGAAATTTAATGTTGAAGTTGTGGACTTAGCCTTCAAAGAAGGAAAAGGAACAGTTAGTGATGGTAAGCTTGTTGTAAAAACTGCTAAAGGAACGTCTTATACAGATTCGCATGATTTCATTACGACAACTGATGGAACAAATGTGGGAGACCAATTCTTTGCTGGTGGAATGAAGTTTAGATTTATTGACTCAAATGGAACTACAACAAGTAAAGTTACTCTTAATACTCCTGGTAAACAAATTGTTAAAGCAGCAGCTTATTTCCATGATGGATACGCTGGAACAAATGGTGTTGAAAAAGTTACTAATACTACTCCGGGTAAAGATAATGAAATTATCAATAGAACATTCTTATATAAAACTATTGAGTTCCAAGTAAAACCAACTGCGCCAACAGTAACGCCAGAAACAAATGGGGATGTTACAGTAACGCCAGTGAATGAAGAAAATGTTAATACATTCAATTTCACATATAAAGATCCAAATAACACACCAAAAATTGTTACAGCAACAAAAACAGGAAATGGATGGACATTAAGTAATGCTCCAGCTGACGGTGTAACGATTGATAGAACTACAGGGAAAGTAACAATCAAAGATAGAGCGATAAAAGATTCTGATCCAGTTACCGCTACATCTAAAACAAATGACAATGTGGAAAGTGATCCAGCAACAGTAAATTCAAAAGTAGGAGATAATGAGCCACCTAAATTCAAGTTTACTCCTAATGGAAAAGAAACAAGAGTTGAAACAGGAAAAGAGCAAGTAGCATATATCACTCCTACAGAAGATACAAACTTGAAGATTGGTACAGTAACAGATAACTCTGGTAAATTATCTGAGGTAAAATTCGCAGATAAGTCTAATACAGTGTTCGGTATTAAAGGTTTAGGTTCAGGTATCACTTATAACGAAGTAGTTAAAACAAATAATGGGGATGTCGATGCTCCAAGAGATATTATTGTTTCAGGTAAACTTCCTGAACGTAATGGAAATAAAGACTGGACAGATGATGTTGAAATTACACGTTTTGTTGTGGCAAAAGATGCAGCGCTTAAGGAAATGAGAGATCAAGATGCAAGTATTTCAAATCCGACTCGTGTTAAATTGAAAGTTTTAACACAAGCAACGAAATATGATCCACACGTTGGAAATCAAGTGATTGATAAGGATATTACTGCACAAGGCGCAACGGTTACTCCAAAAGAATTTGATGCTATTAAATCAAACATTACCTTCACTTCAGAACGTGGCGATGTGAAAATTAGTAATGGTGCTAACAATAGAACTGCTGGTTTAAATATCACGATGAATGAAAATGGTGCAATTCAGAAAGATCCTGCAAATGGTTCATACTATGTAAGTGCAAGAATTGAATATCCAGACCACTCAACGGAAGATGTTAGAATTCCAGTTACTAAGTCAGATACAACAGCACCAAGAGTAACAATAAATGGTAAAGAATTATCAGAAACTGCAACAGATTATTCATTTGTAGTATTTAAAGGTTCAACATTTAACCCAACATTAAGAGTAAGTGACGATAAAAACAATGTGAAAAGCGTAACTGTTTCAGGTTTACCAAGTGGAAATAATTTCTCAGCAACAGGAGATTGGTCTAAAAATGGAGCTGATGTTCAAGTAGTAGGTGATACTATTACAGCAACAAATAATGCTACACCAGGAGATCATGAAGCAAGTGTAGTTGTAAAAGATGCACTAAACAATGAGAAAACTTATAAATTTAAATATAAAGTCGTGGATGTTGCGATTAGAGAAACACCAAAAACAGTTCCGTTAAATACACAATTAGGCGATTCTCATACTTACGTAAAAGTAGTCGATGGAGCAAATAATGATGGGGATGATAAATATTATCCAGATGGTATGTCATTCAAATGGAAAAAGGGAACTGCAGAAGTTGCTGATGGAACTAGATTAACTAGACCAGGAATCGTGTCAGATTATAAACCAGAAGTGAAGTTTAAATCTGGAGCTGGTTTCTATACAAAAACAATCGATGGTAAGGAAGTTAAAGTTTACACACCTGCTACAATTGAAAGAGATCAAACATTCCGTGTTAAACCAACAGCACCAATAATTACTCCTTTAGAAAATGGAGATGTAACAGTAACACCGGTAAGTGAAGAAAATGTTAACACATTAAACTTTACTTATAAACATCCAAATGATTCTACTATTACAGTGACAGCTACTAAAAACGGAAATAGATGGTCATTAACAAGCGGTTCACCTGGAGACGGTGTAACAATTAATCCTGAGACTGGTGTTGTGAGTATTAAAGACCGTGCTATTAAAGATGCAGCTGAAGTAACAGCTAAATCTGTGACAACAGACAGTGTAGATAGTGATACAACAACTGCTAATTCTAAAGCGGGAGATAAAGAACCACCGGTATTTACATTTGCTCCAGATGGAAAAGAAAAAGTAGTTGATGCTACTGGTAGACAAGTTGTCTATGTAACTCCAACGGAAGAGACAGATCTTAATATTGGTGTTGTAACAGATAATTCCGGGAAATTAGTACAAGCTATATTTAGAGAAACTAATGGTAATACATCTAACGGATTAGGATTCCAAGGATTAAATCATAATGGATTACCTCGTACGGATAATGTAGAAGTAGATGCTCCAAGAAATATCCTAGTAACAGGAAAAGTCAGTGAATACAAATCAGGTACAACACCGTGGGCTGATACAGATGAATATACTCGTGGTATGTATGCAAGAGATGCTGCAACTAATGAGATAAGAAATACGCTTGAACATCCTACAAATGTAGTCTTCAAAGTTCTAACTCAAGCAACAAAATATGAACCACAAGTTTCAGCTCAACCAGTGAATGTGGATGTTAATGCTACAAGTGCGAAAATTAGTCAGTCAGATTTTGATGCACTGAAATCAAATATTACCTTTAATTCAACTCGTGGACCTGTGAAAATAGATAATACAACTACTGGATTGAAGATTTCTATGAAGGAAGAAGGAGCTATTAAGCAAAATTCAGACGGTACTCACTATGTTGGTGCAACTATCGAGTATCCAGACCATTCAAGAGACGAAATTCAAATCCCTGTTGTAAAAGCAGATGCGAATGAACCAAGTGCAACAATGGATGGAATGTTGTTAACAAAAGATGAAAATACTACTGCAAATTTCGTAGTATTTAGAGGTTCAACATTTAACCCGACATTTAATGTAAGAGATGATAGAAACAATATTAATAAGATTAACGTAACAGGACTTCCAAATGGAACAAGTATTGAGAAAACTGGTTCTTGGACAAGTGGAACAAATGTTAAGATTACAGAAGAAGCTAACACATCTACATCAACAGCTGATTTAGGAGAGCGTGTTGGAGAAGTAACGATTACTGACGCTACAGGAAACACTGGTACTTATAAATATAAATATAAAGTAGTAGATGTTGAAGTTAGAAATAGTCCAGAAACAGTTGAGTTAGGAACTAAACTAGTTGATGCTGCAAATGCAAATAATGGTAAAGACTCTCATAATTATGTGAAAGTAGTCGATGGTCAAAATAATAATGGTGATGATAAATATTACCCAGCAGGAATGAACTTCAAATGGAGTAAGAATAATGCTGAAATTACAACTACTACTGAGTTTAATAAACCAGGTGTAGTAACGGATTATAAAGCATTAGTGAAATTCTCATCTGGTGCAGGATTCTATACAAAGAGTATCGATGGAAAAACTACTAAAGTTTATACACCTGCTAGCGTTGAAAAAGATGTAACATTCCATGTAGCACCTCCAAAACCAACATTTAATCAGGATGCAGTATCATCAACAACACGTACAATTAGTGGTACGTTAGGTGGATTCAACTCAGATGATAGAGTTGTAGAAGTACACTTAAATGATAAAGACAATACAGTGTTATCAAGCAAAAAAGGACAAGTAACAATCAATGGAGATACTTGGACAGCGACATTACCAGATGGGGTAAATCTTCGTCAAAGTGAAAACAAAAACGGAGAAACAGCTCAACCAACAGCGATTACAGTAATCAACAAAGTTGGAGACACTGAAGTTTCTACTAGAAGTGATGAAAAAGTAGTTAAAATGGGTGAATACTCACCTTCTGCTACGATTGCTGGTAGCAAGCATATCGATATAACAGTGCCACATGATGCGAAACGTGTTGAATTACGATTCCATAATAGTGCAGATACGGATACTACAACGAATAGCATTGTCCTTATTCGTGATGAAAATGGTGGAAATTGGAAAGTAGATTCTACAACTCCAACAGGTGTTACGAATGCAAATGGTTTTGTAGAAGCTATTACAAATAGCGTGAATGAAACGAATAAAGCTGAAAACAAAGTAAGCATTACTCTAAAAGAATCAGATAATAATAAAAAACTTCTTATTAAAGAAGAAACTGCTTCAGGAGATAATACAGCAAACTATACTAGTGGTTTAGGATTACGAGTAGACTACAAACCTGAATCAGGACAAGATGCAACACCAGCAGGAAATTGGAAAGTAATTTCTGTAACAAATGATGCGCCAGTAGTAACATTGAAAAATGCAACTGAAGGAACGCAAGAAAATCCTAAAGTTTACACTGCAGGAACATCACTTACAGCTGAGTTACTAAAAGAATTAGTAACGGTATCTGATACTGAAGATGACCGCGCAACGGACAAACCATTTGGTACAGGAAAAGTTAATATTCTTTCAGGACTTCCAGAAAATCCATCAGCAGGAGTATACGCTGTAACGCTTCAACCAGTTGATAGCCAAGGAAAAGCAGGAAACCAAGTAACTGTACATGTAGTTGTAAAAGAAGAAAAACCAGCTGCTCCAACTATTTCACAATGGCAAAACGGAAATGTGAAAGTAACGCCATCCACAGATAATGGTGGAGATAAAGTAACAATTCCATTAACAGATGGAACTGTAACATTAGTGAAGAAAGATACTGGATGGGAAATTGAAACTCCAAAAGAAGGAGTAGTATTCCATAATGGTTCGCTAGAAATTCCTAAAGAGTTAGTTGGAAATAATGTCACAGCTAAAGCGACTAAAGGAACAAATGGTTCTGCAGTTGATTCTGATGATGCGACATATACGCCTCAATCTCATACTGTAACTAAAAAAGATGTTGAAAAAGAAGCAGACTCACCATTATCAAGAGGTGATTTATCAGGAACAACAGGGGTTACAGGTGTAACGGATGGAACTGAAACGAAAGATTTCACAACTGCGAAGATTACGAGTGTAGTAGAAAAATCTCCTCTACCAAATGTAACTCCAGATAGTAAACATACAATTCCGGTGACAATTACTTATGAAGATGGTTCAAAAGAAACAACTGATGTAATTGTTAAAGTGAAACCTTCAACTCCAACAATTTCACCAAAAGAAAACGGAAGTGTAGAAATTACACCAGTATTAACTGGAGAAGGAACTACAACTATCACATATACAGGTGAAGATAACACGCCACAAACAGTAACATTGACAAAAGGTGGAGATGGAACATGGACAAGTTCAGATCCAACATTATCTGTTGATGTAAATGGTAAAGTGACAATTCCAGCGGACAAAGTAAAAGATGGTTCGGAAGTTACTGCGAAAGTGACAAGTAAGACAACAGAATTAACAAGTCAACCATCTACAGCAACTGTTGGTCAACCATTAGATTTCACAATAACACCACCAGCAAATGCAATAGAAAAAGCTAAGTACACAAGTGGAGTAGTCGTAACACCAAATAAATCAAATAGTACAATTTCTGCACCAACAGTAAATGGTTTAACAGTGAATAGTGAAGGGAAAGTTACAGGTACACCAGAAATCACAGACTGGGATGGAATAGAAGATAATCGTGATGTAACTATCAAAGTAACTGTAACGCACGAAGGTGATACACCAGTTACGAAAGATGTTATTGTAAATGTATTAAGAGATACAGATGGAGATGGTGATCCAGATACTACGGATCTAGATGATGATAACGATGGTATCCCAGATGAACAAGATAAAAATCCAAAAGTAGCAGATAAACTAATAGGCACAGTGAATCCACCAGAACCTGTAAGAGAAAAAGCTGCTATCACACCAGTCACTGTTGTAACATCGAATAAGCCAGGTTCAAAAATTACACAAGAGAATCCAGAACCAGTTAATGGCTTGACAGTTAACGGCAAAGGTGAGTTAACAGGAACTCCAAAAGTAGATGATTGGGGTAAAGATGAAGAAGAACGTCAAATTAAAATTCCTGTTAAAGTTACAAAAGAAATAACTGGAAAAGAACCTGAGGAAATTAAGGTCGAAGTTCCAGTAACGATTCTGAGAGATACAGATGGAGATGGAACTCCGGATAAAGAAGATGCAGATGATGATAACGATGGAATTCCAGATGATGAAGAGAAGAAAAACGGAACAGATCCAAAAGTTCCTACAACTCAAACTCCAACTATAGGAATTACTCGTAAAGAAAATGGTGATGCAATTGTAACACCGACGAAACCAGGTGGAGGAACATATCCACCAGGAACAACTGTAACAATTCCAGGAAATGACAATACTCTAATTGAAGTTACAATTGGAAATGACGGTTCAGGAACAGTTCCAAATGATAAACTTCCAAAAGGGGAAATTACTGGAGAAGGAACAGTAACAGAGCCGAATAAAGAACCATCAAAACCTGTAAATGTAACAACACCAGCGCGTAAACCATCAACGGTAGAATTAGAACAAGATCCAAAAACAGGAGATGTTACTGTAACGCCTAAGAAACCAGATGGAACAACATATCCACCAGGAACTAAAGTAGAAATTCCAGGTAAGAATGGAACACCTATTGTCGTAACAATAGAAGAAGGCGGTAAAGGAAAAGTTTCAAACAATGATTTACCGGAAGATAAAACACCAGGAACAGGTAAAATTACAGAAAATGGTAAAGATCCTGAAGACGTTAAAGTGGAAACACCAAAACGAATTGATCCAACTTTACCAGAAACAGATGCTCCAACAGAGATTGCAATTACTCGTAAGGAAAATGGAGATGCTATTGTAACACCTAAGAAACCAGGCGGAGGAACATATCCACCAGGAACGAAGGTTGAAATCCCAGGTGAAGATGGAACAACTATCGAAGTAACAATTGGAAATGACGGATCAGGTGAAGTTCCAAATGATCGTCTACCAAAAGATGCTAAACCGGGAACTGGAACAGTAACAGAAACGAATAAGAAACCATCACAACCTGTAAATGTGACAACACCAGCACGTAAGACACCAACAGTAGAGTTGGAACAAAATCCAAATACTGGTGATGTAACAGTAACACCTAAGAAACCAGGTGGAGAAACATATCCACCAGGAACAGTAGTGGAAATTCCAGGTAAAGATGGAAACCCAATTAGAGTAGAAATTGGACAAAATGGTAAAGGAACAGTTCCTAATAGTGAATTACCAGATGGAAATACTCCAGGTAATGCTAAGATAACAGAACCGAATAAACCTGTTGAAAATGTGACTGTTGAAACACCAGCACGTAAGACACCAACAGTAGAGTTACAACAAGATCCAGATACAGGGGAAGTAACAGTAACACCTAAGAAACCAGATGGAACAACATATCCATCAGGAACGAAGGTAGAAATTCCAGGTAAAAATGGAACGCCAATCGTTGTAACAATCGGAGAAGGCGGTAAAGGTAAAGTACCAAATAAAGACTTACCAGACGGTAATATCTCAGGACCAGGAACAATCACTGAGCCTGGTACAGGTAAAACTCCAGAAAAAGTTACTGTAGAAACACCAGCTCGTTTAACACCAGCGTTAGTATTAGATCAAGATCCAAATACAGGAGATGTGACAGTAACACCTAAGAAACCAGATGGAACAACATATCCGCCAGGAACAACAGTAGAAATTCCAGGTAAGAATGGAGTACCAATTGTGGTAACAACAGGACCAGATGGGAAAGTAGTTATTCCAAATAAAGACTTACCAGATGGAGAAATTCCAGGAACAGGTAAAATCACACCACCAGGTAAACCTTCTGTTGAATTAGAAGTGAAAACACCGAAAAAACTAGATCCAAATGCATCACAAACAGAACAACCAGGTAAAATTGAAATAACAAGAAAATCAAATGGAGACGCTGTAGTAACACCTAAGAAGCCAGATGGAACAACATATCCACCAGGAACGAAGGTAGTTATCCCAGGTGATCATAATACTCCAATCGAAGTGATTATCGGAGATAATGGATCAGGTGAAGTTCCAAATGATAAACTTCCAAAAGGAGATTTACCAGGAAAAGGAACAGTAACAGAACCGAATAAGAGACCATCTAACCCAGTTGATGTAACAACGCCAGCACGTAAGACACCAACGGTTGAGTTGGAACAAGATCCAAGTACAGGTGATGTAACAGTAACACCTAAGAAACCAGATGGTTCAATTTATCCACCAGGAACTAAGGTAGAAATTCCAGGTAAGAATGGAACAACAATTGTCGTAACAATTGGAGAAGATGGTAAAGGAAAAGTGCCAAATAAAGATTTACCAGAAGGAGATGTTCCAGGAACAGGTAAAATTTTAGAGCCAGGAAAACCTGATGAAAATGTTGATGTAACAACACCTTCACGTAAGACACCAACAGTAGAGTTACAACAAGATCCAGATTCAGGTGATGTAACGGTAACACCTAAGAAACCAGATGGTTCAATTTA
Organism: uncultured Granulicatella sp.; assembly: GCF_963545075.1. GTDB lineage: Bacteria > Bacillota > Bacilli > Lactobacillales > Aerococcaceae > Granulicatella. The sequence goes on along the minus strand of NZ_CAUUHX010000015.1, from coordinate 20,876 downwards.
TCCACCAGGAACGAAGATAGAAATTCCAGGTAAGAATGGAACACCGATTGTTGTAATAATTGGACAAGACGGAAAAGGAAAAGTACCGAATAAGGACTTACCAGATCGTGAAGTACCAGGGAATGCTAAGATTACAGAACCAGGAAAAGATCCTGTAGAAGTTCCAGTGGTAACAACACCAGCGAAACTTACACCAACAGTAGAGTTGGAACAAGATCCAAATACAGGTGATGTAACAGTAACACCTAAGAAACCGGATGGAACAACATACCCACCAGGAACTAAGGTAGAAATTCCAGGTAAGAATGGAAACACAATTACTGTAACAATTGGAGAAGACGGTAAAGGTAAAGTACCAAATAATGAATTACCAGATGCTGATATTCCAGGAACAGGTAAGATTACAGAACCAGGAAAACCAACAGTAGAAGTAAACGTGAAAACACCGAAAAAATTAGATCCAAATGCACCTCAAACAGAACAACCAGGTGAAATTGAAATAATAAGAAAACCAAATGGAGACGCTGTTGTAACACCTAAGAAACCAGATGGAACAACATATCCACCAGGAACGAAGGTAGTTATCCCAGGTGATCATAACACACCAATTGAAGTGATTATCGGAGATAATGGATCAGGTGAAGTACCAAATGACAAACTTCCAAAAGGAGATTTACCAGGAAAAGGAATAGTAACAGAACCGAATAAGAGACCATCTAATCCAGTTGACGTAACAACACCAGCACGTAAGACACCAACAGTAGAATTAGAACAAAATCCAAACACAGGGGACGTAACTGTAACACCTAAGAAACCAGATGGGTCAACATACCCACCAGGAACGAAGGTAGAAATTCCAGGTAAGAATGGACACACAATTACTGTAACAATTGGACAAGACGGAAAAGGTAAAGTACCTAATAAAGACTTACCAGATGGTGAAGTTCCAGGAATTGGTAAGATTACAGAACCAGGTAAACCAACAGTAGAAGTAAACGTGAAAACACCGAAAAAACTAGATCCAAATGCACCTCAAACAGAACAACCAGGTGAAATTGAAATAACAAGAAAACCAAATGGAGACGCTGTTGTAACACCTAAGAAACCAGATGGAACAACATATCCACCAGGAACGAAGGTAGTTATCCCAGGTGATCATAATACTCCAATCGAAGTGATTATCGGAGATAATGGATCAGGTGAAGTTCCAAATGATAAACTTCCAAAAGGAGATTTACCAGGAAAAGGAACAGTAACAGAACCGAATAAGAGACCATCTAAACCAGTTGATGTAATAACGCCAGCACGTAAGACACCAACAGTAGAGTTAGAACAAGATCCAAACACAGGGGACGTAACTGTAACACCTAAGAAACCTGACGGTTCAACATACCCACCAGGAACGAAGGTAAAAATTCCAGGTAAGAATGGCAACACAATCACTGTAATAATTGGAGAAGACGGTAAAGGTAAAGTACCAAATAGTGAATTACCAGATGGAAAAGTTCCAGGAACTGCTAAGATTACAGAACCAGGAAAACCAACTGAAGAAGTTCCAGTGGTAACAACACCAGCGAAACTTACTCCAAAGGTAGAAGTGGATAGAAATCCAAATACACCTCAAACAGAACAACCTATTACGATTGAAATCACAAGAAAACCAAATGGAGATGCAGTAGTAACACCTAAGAAACCAGATGGGTCAACATACCCACCAGGAACAAAAGTTCTTATCCCAGGTGATAACAACACTCCAATTGAAGTGATTATCGGAGAAAATGGTTCAGGTGAAGTACCAAATGATAAACTTCCAAAAGGAGATTTACCAGGAAAAGGTATTGTAACAGAGCCGAATAAGAGACCATCTAATCCAGTTGATGTAACAACGCCAGCGCGTAAGACACCAACAAGTGAATTAGAACAAAATCCGAAGGCTGGTAATGAATCAGAAACAACGAAAGATAATCAAACACCAGTTCAAGAAACACCATCAACAACAGGTGAACCAGTACAACAAACTCAAGATACAAACCAAAATATCTTGCCAAATACTGGTACTGCAGATGGACTAGGTATCTTCTCTGCAGCAGCGGCTTCAATTCTTTCAGGTTTAGGATTGGTAGTTTTTGGAAAGAAAGAAGACGAAGAAGAGGAAAATAATTAAGCAGATTGATTAAAGTAAGTCTATTAATGAATTTTTAACTTCATCATTAAGGATAGAAAATAGTATCTCCGCTATTTTCTATCCTTTTTCTTTCGCCAAGTTAGAAAGCGTTTTATTATTCGCTATGTTCATAACGGTGGTCGGAGGTTTTATCGATGATTCTGATGAAGATATACTATGGGATTTGCTAGAAGAATTACATTATGCAAGACCAGGAACTCCAAAACGTAAGAAGGTTGCGAAACAAATTTTGAAAATAGAGCCAGACAATCTCGAAGCTAAGCAAGCTTTGTTTAGCTATCTACCTCGACCTGAGGAACTTTATGAGTTAGAAAAACTAGAAAGAGAAGAATTCAAAAAGTTAGATCCAGAAGAAATGGGATGGGAGTATATCGAAAATCGTCCGTATCTTCGCTTAAAAGCTGATTTAGCAGGTAAATATGTTAGAAATGCTTTCTTCACAAAAGCAGAAAAGCAATATAAAGAATTGCTAGAAATGAATCCGAATGATTCACTAGGCGCTCGTTTTGAATTAATGAATGTGTATGCACACCTAGAAAAATACGATGAAGCAAAAGTATTTTTAGATGAATACGAAAAAGAATATCGTTTGAATGATTTGTTGCTAGTACCAATGATGTTAGTCGCTCTTAAAGTTGGTAAAAACGAAGTAGCTGAGGATTATTATAGAAAATTATTAAAAGGGAATTCTGATGTAACGAAATTTTTACGTCTGTTAAAGAAAGAGGGAGTAGAAGGTGTAGAAATGATAGCAGATGAGCCGAATGATGGATATTACAGACCAGATAGTATGGATAGTTTAGTGTTATGCTTCGGTCGATTAGCTAAGACAATTGATTTAAACTATTTTGCTGAATGGTTAATAGTGACAAAGAAAACTTTAACTAAGAAGAAATAGAAATCGAAATGAAGAGGAGTATTACAATAGAAAACTCTCAAAAGACTTGGGTCATAAATGGATATTTATGGCTTCATTGCCCAGTATGCGGACATGAAGTAATGGACTATGATATTTGTGATGTATGTCATTGGCAGAATACTGGAATTATAAATAGTGATGGTGGACCAAATAAAATGACATTAGCAGAAGCAAAAGAAGCATACGCTAAAGGATTACCAATTCGTTAACTAGCACCTAGAATATTCTAGGTGTTTTTTCTTGTTCATTCATAGTTTTGTTAAAATAACGAAATTCATTCAATAAGACTCAACAGTAGGACAAGGATATGTAATATGTTAAAATTAAAGAAAACAGATGATAAAAAGGAGTTAGGAAGATGAAAAATATTACAGCAGCAGAATTTCAAGTAGTTAATCAATCAGAGGAAGTCGTTTTAATTGATGTTCGTGAAAAAGATGAATATCAAGCTGGACATATTCCAGGAGCAGACAATTTTCCATTAAGTGAATTGGGTACTAGTTATACGAATTTAGATAAAAACCAACCTTATTATGTTGTTTGTCAAGCAGGTGGTCGTTCTGCCAGAGCGTGCGAATTTTTGGAAGCTCAAGGTTTTGATGTGGTCAATGTAACTGGTGGTATGAATGAGTGGCAAGGGGAAGTTGCTAAGTAAGGTTTTCTATTGAAAGAATGGTTCTTAGTTTCTCAAATTTCTCCTGAATATTTAGTTTTGAATTTAAGTTCATTGGAAAATATGATAAAATGAAATAGAATTTGCGAAACTAGGAGGAGTATTGTGCCGGGATTATTTATTACGATGGAAGGCCCAGATGGAGCAGGAAAAACAACTGTGATTGAAAAGCTTATTCCATTATTAGAAAAACGAACAAATGTGACCATTACTTCTACTCGAGAACCTGGAGGAAGTCGAATTGCAGAAGATATTCGACAAATTATTTTAGATGTTCAAAATGTAGAAATGGATGTTCGAACAGAGGCGATTTTATATGCAGCTGCAAGAAGACAACATTTAACGGATCGAATTTTACCGAATTTAGAAAAAGGTGGCATTGTATTTTGCGACCGATTTGTAGACAGTTCATTAGTTTACCAAGGAGTAGCTCGTGGAATTGGTGTCGAAGCAGTGTATCAATTAAATCAATTTGCAACAGCGGGGAAAACACCAGATGTGACTTTATATTTAGATGTTCCAGCTGAAATTGGATTAGAAAGAATTCATTTAGCAAAAGGGAATCGTCAATTTGACCGCTTAGATCAAGAAGGATTACAATTCCACAAAATGGTTCGTCAAGGATATTTGGATATTATTCCAACAGATCCTGAACGTTTTATCCAAATTGATGCAACAAAAACAGTGGATGAAGTTGTGCAAGAATGTTTAACAGCTTTAGTAGAACGTTATCCAGAATATTTTACGAATGGAGAGAGATAATATGAAATTAATTATTGCGATTGTACAAGACAAAGATAGTCATTTATTAAGCGATGAATTTGCAAATGCAAATGTTCGTGCAACTCGTTTATCAACAACAGGTGGATTTTTACGAGCAGGAAACACAACATTCTTAGTAGGGATTGAAGAAGAACGTGTAGAAGAAGTTTTAACAATTATTCGTGAAAACTGCGAATCAAGAGAACAATTAACAACTCCTCCAGTACACTTGGATACAACATTAGAAGCTGGAATGTCTATGCCTGTTCCAATTCGTGTAGGCGGTGCAACAGTATTCGTTGTTCCAGTAGAAGCTTTCCACCGTTTCTAATATGAACATGTTGAAGCAATCTTTTATTCATGCAGTTCAAAAAAATCGTTTAGGTCATGCGTATTTATTTGAAGGAATGCAAGGAGTTGGGAAAAGAGAACTAGCTCTATTTCTTGCAAAATTAGTTTTTTGCCAAGAACGAGCTGACCATGAAGAACCTTGTTTCCATTGTGATTATTGCCGAAGAATTGATGAGGGAAATTTCCCTGATGTCATGGAAATTACTCCGGATGGGCAAACGTTAAAAGTAGACCAAATGAGAGAATTGAAGCAACAGTTATCCAAAACAGCAATGGAAGGGCATATGAAAGTATGTATTATCCATGATGTGGATACATTAACGACTGGAGCAGCGAATAGTCTATTAAAATTTTTAGAAGAACCAGAGTCTTCGATATTATTTTTATTATTAACAAGCCGACTTAGCAAAGTATTACCAACGATTCAATCTCGTTGCCAAATTGTTCATTTTGCAACGCCCGTTATGGAGACTTTAACGAACCAATTAGAAGAAGCAGGAGTAATTCCTTCTGTCTTTCGTTTATTAGCAACACTGACAAGTGATTTGGATGAGGCATTAGAATTAGCCAATAGTGAATCATTCCAACAATTGCGTCAAGATAGCTGGCAATGGTATACACGAGTGTTCCAAAATCGTTCGATGTCATTTGTAACAATTCAGTCGCAAATGATGCCGTTACTAACTTCAAAAGCAGAAGGTCAACGATTTTTAGAATTATTATCCATTTATGTGAGAGATTCTCTTTATATGGCAATCGGTGCTAAAGAGCAAATGATTCAAAAAGATAAAGCCGCTAGTTTACAAACAATTGCGAATCAGTTATCAGTACAAAAATGGATTGAATTGCATGAAAAGACGACTAGAGTGTTAGAAAAAGTTCAATCAAATGTAGGAATACAAGCAGCCCTGGAACAATGGGTATTAATGATTCCTAAGTAAGAAAGGAGAGATGGTATGACGAATCGTCAATTATATGACCGAGTAGAACAATTAAAAAGACAAGTTCATCAACAATTAGAATTGTTAGAAGAAATTAGTCAAGAATTACAAGTAGTCATTGAAGAAAATCATAATTTAACGATGGAAAATCTTCACTTAAAAGAACGATTAGATACCATCGACGAATCTGTTCCAACGGATCAATCCAATGAGCAGGTGGAACAAAAGAAAAAACGCAGTCAGTCATTAATTAATTTAGAAAATATTTACGACCAAGGATTTCATATTTGTAATTTTTATTATGGAAAACGCCGTGATAATGATGAAAACTGCATGTTTTGTACCGAAATTTTATTTAGTGAAAAACAATAATCTAGTAACTCGGAGATTTTTTCTTCGAGTTTTTAATAGAGTGATGATTCGAATTACAACATAGAATAAGAGCATACAATCTATTTTCTATTAGTAGCCAGGTCGCCAGCAGCCTCGCTAGCGAGTCTCATGGCTAAAATTCGAGCCACGGTCTCGAATTTCCCCTGTCATATAAGCCGAACTGGCTTATATGACTGCTGCTACAGTGAAAATGGCTTGTATGCTCTTATTCATTGGACGAAATCTTTATAAATAACAGCAATCTTTAATGTGTTTTTATCCTTAATATTTGATGGAAACATAAATGACGTAGAATACTAGCAACTGATGCATTTTCTCCTTAGCAAAGGTAATATAAACCGTGCAACGGCTTATATTACAGGTAAAATTTGAGATACAGGCTCAAATTTTAGCCATGAGACAGCGTAAGCTGGCTGCTGGCGACCTTGCTACTAATAGAAAATACATCCGTTGCTAGTATTCGTTTTTTGTCAAAGAGAACAATATATTTATAAAAACAAGCAATATTTAGCGTTCTTTTTATCTTTCTATCAAAAATACAATCGTATATAATAAAAATACGTAAGAAATGGGAGTGAAAGATATGAAACAAAAACCAAATGTTATTTTATTAATGGTGGATCAGATGAGAGCCGATGCGCTATCGTTTAATGATCCAAATCATTTTGCGATAACACCAACTTTAGATATGATGGCTTCTTTGGGATATAATTTCGAACAAGCCTATTCTCCTGTTCCGAGTTGTGTACCAGCACGTGCAGCCCTATTAACCGGAATGGATCAGTCTTCTACCGGTCGTGTAGGGTATGAAGATGAAGTTCCTTGGAATTATACGAATACATTACCTCAAACGTTTAGAGATTGGGGATACCAAACAGAGTGTATTGGGAAAATGCACGTTTACCCATCAAGAAAAAGAATGGGATTTGATCACGTAGTATTACATGATGGATATTTACATGTCGATCGAAAATATGACAAAGCTTATGGACAGAATTTTGAAGCTTCTAGTGATTATTTAGAATTTTTGAAAAAAGAATTAGGTCACGATATTGATATGATTGATGATGGTGTCAATTGTAATTCGTGGGATGTTCGTCCTTGGGAATTGCCAGAAAAATATCATCCAACGAACTGGGTAGTAAGCGAGTCAATTCAATTTTTAAAACGTAGAGATCCTTCTGTGCCATTTTTCTTAAAAATGTCATTTGAAAAACCACATGCACCTTTAAATCCACCAAAATATTTTTATGATTTATATATGGATGCATTGCCAGATGAAACAGATTTGCATATTGGAAACTGGGAACGACTAGAAGAAAAAATTCCAGACTTATATGCTCATCGTGGAAAATTAAAACCAGACGCTCAAAAAAGAATGTTAGCTGCTTATTATGGCTTAGTTTCTCATATCGATAATCAAATTAGCCGTTTCTTAACAGCATTGGAAGAATTTGATTTAGATAAAAATACGATTATTTGGTTCGTATCTGATCATGGGGATCAATTAGGGGAACATTATTTGTTTAGAAAAGCTTATCCTTATCAGGGCAGTATTAAAGTTCCATCATTTATTTATGATCCAGGAAATATTATTGCAGCTAGTCATAAAACGATTAAGCAATTAGTGAAATTACAAGATATTTTCCCTTCATTAGTGGATTTAGCACTTGGAGAACATGTAGAAGTGGATGGAAAGAGTGTGAAGCAATTATTGTTTGGTCATTATGAAGGGTGGAGACAAGATTTCCATGGAGAACATAGCAAGGGAGTCGATTCTTGTCAATTTATCTTAACTCAAGATTGGAAATTCATTTGGTATCCTGTAAAGGACGAATATCAATTATTCCATATGCCAACGGATCCAAATGAAATGAAGAACTTAATAACAGAAGAAAGTTATGCTCCAGTAATTGAAGAGTTGACAGCGAAATTAGTGCAATATTTACAAAATCGTCCGGAAGGATTTGTAAAAGATGGACAATTACATCAAGTGCCAGTAGAAGCCATCCGTGCAACTCTTTATAAGGAGGAAGCATAATGGAATTTGTTCAAATACCAGCCGGGAAATTCTTAATGGGAGATTCTTCTCATCAAGGTTTTGTAGAAGATTATGAAGGCCCCGCTGTAGAAAAAGAAGTTCATGCATTTGAAATGGCAAAAACTCCCGTAACGAATGCAGAGTTTTTAGAATTTGTACAAGCAACTGGTTATCAAACTTTAGCGGAGAGATTAGGAGATTCCTATGTATTTCATTTATTATTACCTGAGGAAAAAAGGGAGAATTATTCTCATGTAACAGGCTCACCTTGGTGGAAAGTCGTGCCAAACGCTAATTGGGCTCATCCATTTGGAGAAGGTTCTAGTATAAAAGGAATCGAGGATCATCCAGTCGTTCATATTGCGTTAGAAGATGCTATCGCTTTTTGTAAATGGGCTAACCTGCAATTGCCGACTGAGGTGCAATGGGAGTATGCAGCACGAGCAATGAGTACGAGTACTTATCCTTGGGGAGAGGATTTAGTACCTGAATCAGGCTACCGTGCAAACACATGGCAAGGAGATTTTCCAAATGTCAATGACGCATTAGATGGATTTGTAGGAACAGCCCCTGTGTATTCATTTGAACCAAATGATTTTGGATTGTATCAAATGATTGGAAATGTTTGGGAATGGTGTAGTCATCCAAGAGGAATTGTTTTACCTTTAGTAGAAGAGAGAATATCTCTGGATTCAATCAAACCTAGTGGAGAATTTGCTATTCGTGGGGGATCATTTTTATGTCATTGTTCTTATTGTAATCGATATCGAGTAGCTGCTAGAAATGGCGCCTTTGTAACGTCTACAACAAGTCATATGGGATTTCGTTGTGTCCGTTTTGAGGAGGAATCATATGTACGTAGCAATTTATAGCATCATCGTCTGGATTGCGACCTTTATTGGCGCAATAACGGGATTAGGTGGAGGAATTATTATTAAACCGGCTTTTGATTTTGTTGGGTTAGATCAAGCAGCGATGATTAGTGTGTATTCGACAATTGCAGTGTTTTCCATGTGTATCGTGTCTCTCTATAAAAGATGGGATGATGTAAAAAATAGTCAGCGAAAAATCTCATTGGGGCTTTCGATAGGATCAATTGTAGGTGGATTATCTGGGGAACAAATTTTTCAAATGGCTTTACAATATTGGGGGAATCGATTCGTGAGTCTATCTCAATCGATTTTATTAGTAATCATTCTTGTGGGGATTATTGTGTATGCTTTTTTCCAAGAAAAAATTTCTACACACTCCTTAAAACATTTATTTGGGATTATGGTTTTAGGTTGGAGTGTCGGTTTAGTATCTGTCTTTCTTGGAATTGGCGGAGGGCCTTTGAATATTGTGCTGTTATTATATTTCTTTTCGATGAAATCAAAAGAAGCAGCATTTTATTCGATCCAAATGATTTTCTTTGCGCAAATTATGAAAATGGGTTCGATCGTAACGCATCTGCATCAGATTGAATGGAATGGGTTATTAGTCATTTTGATTATTGTTTTTGCATTTTTAGGGGGATATTTTGGAACAAAAATTCAAAAGAAATTAACCCACCAACAAGTACTAACCTGTTATCATTTACTGATGATTTTATTATTATTTATCAATTTATATAATGTGTACCAAAGATTATAAAAATACAGAAAAAGTTTTTAGTTGCAAGGTCGCCAGCAGACTCGCGGCGCGAGGCTGCTGGTGAACTTGCCGGCTAAACAAGTCATGTCTATTTTTAGTATACTTATTCTTGGTGAATCAACTTGTAAACGTCTTGTTTTTTTAGTTGGTTCTGTTTTGCCACCCATTTAATGGCATCTTTTTGAGAAAGGTGTTGGTGTTCCATTGCCCATTGGACTTGTTCTTTTAAACTTAAATGTTCGCAAGAAGCAGTCTCTTCTGTAGCAACACTCGTTGTTACATCTTCAGGACGAGTAGTCCCAATTAAAATACAACATTCTCCTTTTAATTCCTCTTCCTCACAGAGTGTTTTCAATTCTAAAGCAGTTCCACGAATAAATTCTTCATGTTTTTTTGTCAATTCTCGACATAAAACCACTTCTTTTTCTTCACCATAGACTTGAGCAATCAGACTAAAACAATCTTCTAAACGATAAGGAGACTCATATAAAATCACCGTTTCACTATGACTCGATAAAGCTGTTAACTCAGCCACTCGATCCTTTTTCTTTCTAGGAAGAAATCCATAAAAATAAAAGGGTTGTGGAACTAATCCAGATGCAATAAGTGCAGTAATCGCAGCGTTAGCACCTGGTAGTGGAACAACCGTAATTCCTTCTTGAATACAAGCTTGAACGAGTTCAAATCCTGGATCACTTATTGAAGGAGTTCCGGCATCACTCACTTGGGCAATAGTTTTTCCTTCTTTTAACCATTCGATAACAGAAGGAATTCGTTCCTGTGTGTTATGTTCATGGAAACTTTTTTGTGGAGTTTGGATTTCAAAATGATTTAATAATTTCTGAGTATGTCTTGTGTCTTCTGCAAGAATAAAATCAACTTCTTGTAATGTTTTAATGGAACGAAAAGTCATATCGTCTAAATTCCCAATAGGAGTAGGAATTAAGTACAACTTTCCATAAGGGGATTCTTCAAAACTTTTTTGTCTCATGACAGTTCCTCCTGTTGTAATAATTGAATGATAGGCTTGGCTGTTTTTCGTATTTTCACACCTTGCCCTGTTAGATAGTTTATTTTTTGGATACGTGTTTGTTGTTTAAAAGCATATTCTGCTTTCAGAGCTTCGGATTTTGTAGCATATTCTTTAGCATATAATAGGGTAATAGGACGTCTTGTCTTTGTATATTTAGCTCCTGTTCCGTTATTATGAGCAGCGATTCTTTTTTCTACATTTGTCGTATATCCTGTGTATAAAGTGTTATCCTTGCATAAGGCAACATATATAAAATGTGTTCCCATCTCATTAACCCCATAATACTTCTTTTAATTTATCCGTATATTCATTATTTTCATCAAAAACAGTAATCGGTGGTAAAATACGAACGCCACCTGGTTGTCCATCTTTTATAAATTCGATTAGGACAATATTACTTTCTTTTCCTTCTTTTGGATGAATGAACTGAATCCGTTTCGGTTCTAGTCGGTATTGTCTTGCCGTTGTTAAAATATCTGTCAGACGATCTGGACGATGAACAATAAAGGCTTTACCTTTCATCTTTAGTAATCCGGATATATTTTGTAGCAATTCTTCTAATGGTAAATGAATTTCATGACGAGCAATGGTGAAAGCTTCTTTTTGATTGACGAGCGCTTGTTCTTGTAATTTGAAATACGGAGGATTACACGTGATGTAATCGATGGAGTCTTTCTTTAGAATCGTTGTAATTTCTCGAACATCTGCTTGGAGTATTTCTACTTTTTCTTCTAGTTGATTGAGTTGAATGGTTCGATTCGCCATATCGCATAATGCTTCTTGTAATTCAATACCGAGAATTTTATTTTTTGTTTTAGCGCTGAGTAAAAAGCTGACAACTCCATTTCCTGTACATAAGTCTACAATCGTTGCTTTTCTTTGATGGGGGATAGTAGCGAAATCACTTAATAATACCGCATCGATTGAAAAGGAAAATACTTCTGAGCTTTGGATAATATCAATATTTTCTCGTTCTAATCTATCTAGTCTTTCGTGTGGTTTTAACTCAATCGTCATAAAGGCTCCTTACATTCATCCAATATAGTAGGTTTATTTTAGCATAGAAGAGAAAACTCTGCACAAAAATATATTTTTAAGAATCAAACTTAAGACCTATGACATCTGAAAAGGAAAAAGGCATAATAATCTTGTAAATGAAATTAGTAAATAAATGGAGGAATCCGATATGAATGAAAAAGAACGTATTTTAGATTTAGTAAAAAAAGGAGTGATTAGCTCGCAAGAAGCTATTTCCTTATTAGAAGAGCTAGGAAAAAATCAAGGAGAAGCTTCAAAGGTGAGTGAGCAAGAGAAAAAAGATGCATCGATTTATCAAAAAGAAGATGAAAAACGATTCGATACAGTGTTAGATAGCCTAGCTTCTGTTGTTACGAATTTTTCAAGTGAATGGGATGAAGAATTTGAAACATTAAACCAAGTGACTCAACAAGTAAAACAAAAAGAAGAACGAATTGAAGAGTTACATTCTGCAAAAGTTCTTGACAAACTAACGGTAGAACAAGAAATGGAATTACAAAGACTCACTGAAGAGTTAGAAGTCTTACGTTCTCAACAAAGAAGTTTAGAAGAAGAGAAAAAAGCAGCACAAGAGGATATGAAACGATTGAAAAAAGAAGAGTTGGACGAAAAGCTAAAAAAAGCTAAACAAAAAATTGAAGAAACAGATTGGCAACAAACAACAAGCGATTCTTTATCACAATTAGGAGGAATCATTGGACGCTTTGCAGGACAATTTGCGAAAGCAGCTGCTGAAACAGCTCGTAATGTAAGTGTTACGATTAAAGATCATCCAAGTTTTTCAACGATGTCTCCATTTTTCTATAAAACCAATCATTCTTATGCATTTGAAGAAGAGTTTGGAGAAATTGGCATTATTGAAATTAAAGTGGCAAATGGGGATATCAAAATGAAAACAGCGCCTCAATCAACTGTAACGATTGAAGGAGAATTTCGATTAAATGAAGAGTTTGAAACGGAAGAAGAAATTGAACAATATATTAATGAGCGATTGAATGTTAGTCTAGAGAACGATACATTTAAATTCTTTGTCCCAAGTAAAAAAGTTTACGCAGATGTTACTTTTGTTTTCCCAGAAAAAGACTATGATTATGTCAGTGTTAAAGGATTGAATAGTGGGATTCGAATGAAAGACTTCACAGGGAAAGATTTTTATGCAGAATCACAAAATGGAGAAGTTTCTGTTAAAAATGTGAGTGGAACGATGTTAGAACTGACAAGTAAAAACGGAACAATTAAACAATTGGATGGACAATTTAAAGATTCTATTTTAGATGGAACAAATGGGAATATTATTTTTGATGCAGAAGCAGAAAGTGTGACACTAAAAACAGTCAATGGTTCTATTAAAGTGAAGAAAGTATCTCCAAATGTCAAACAAATTCTAGCTAAAACAGTTAATGGAAGTGTACATTTAGACGTACCAGAATCAGTAGAATTAGAAGCAGCTTTAAGTACATCACTAGGAAAATTACATTATGATGATGCACAATATGAAGTGATTAAACATGAAAAAACAGTGACAAGTCATTCTGTTGTTTTAAGAAGACAAAAAGAAACCGTTCCTGTTAGAATTACAGGGAAAACAACGACTGGAAGTGTGACGTTAAATTCGGTACAATAGAGATAAATTCGTAAAAAGGAGAACATTATGAAAAGAAAAAGATTAATGCGTTCAAAAGATAATCGTATATTAGCAGGGGTTATCGGAGGAATAGCAGAATATTTAGACGTTGATGCAAGTATTTTAAGAGTCATCTTTGTATTTCTAACATGGTCAGGAATGCCAATCTTATTATATATTTTATTAGCGATTATTATGCCATCCGAAAAAAGACCGGTGAATAGAAACTATTATGATCCAAATTATCGACCAAGAAAAGAAGCTCGAAAAGTAGAAGAAGATGATTCTGATTGGAGTGACTTCTAAGGAAATGTTTTTAAGAAAAATCGCTATTAACACAGTAGGATTTATGGTCATTGCAGCACTGCTTCCTCAATTTGTTGTAACCAATTGGGGGTCAGCTTTGTTTGCGGCGATTGTTTTATCGATTTTGAATGTTGTCGTGAGACCAATTTTGATGATTGCCTTTATTCCATTAATTGCGGCAAGTTTTGGTGTGTTTATGTTAATTATTAATGCGCTAATGCTGTGGTTAATGATGGGAATTGTCCCCGGTATTCACGTTACATCATTTTGGATACTAATAGTTGTAAGTGTGTTATTAAATATTTTTAGAAAATTTGTTGAAAATTTCTTCAAGGAAGAAGAGTATTATTAAGATATACCTATCTAAGAATTTAATTCTTAGGTAGGTATTTTTTTGCTAAAATCATTCGTTATTCGATGGATTTTCAAAGAGAATGTATAAAGATTTGGTATAGAATTTACCCGGGAAGTGTAAAAATGTGGTATGATAGAATAGAATAAGTAGAAAATGAGGGATGATATGAAATCGAACGTAACGATAGAAAAACTTGCTGAAAAACTTCATTTAAAACCATTACATGGTTTGGAATATTTAGATCGTGAAATTACCACTAGTGAAATTTCAAGACCGGGATTAGAATTAGCAGGATATTTTAATTTTTATCCAGCAGAAAGAATTCAATTATTAGGAAGAACAGAATTATCTTTTGCTGAACAACTATCTTCGCAAACTAGATTAAAAACAATGCGTCGATTATGTACGCCAGAAACACCTTGCTTTGTTATTGCTAGAAAATTATTACCCCCAGAGGAATTAGTTCAAGCAGCAGAGGAAGCGAAAATTCCTATTTTACAAGCAAGCTCGAGAACAACTCATGTATCGAGTAGTGTTACAAACTATTTAGAAAGTCGATTAGCTCCTCGTACGTCAATGCATGGGGTATTAGTCGATGTGTATGGAATTGGAATGCTCATTACTGGTGAAAGTGGTGTGGGTAAATCTGAGACAGCTTTAGAATTAGTTCAAAAAGGTCACCGTCTAGTAGCCGATGACCGAGTAGAATTATACCAACACGATGAGTTAACGCTTGTAGGGGAAGCACCTGAAATTTTAAATAATTTAATTGAAATTCGTGGAATCGGAATTGTTGATGTAATGACATTGTTTGGAGCAGGAGCTATTTTAGATACAAAACAAGTCGATTTATTAGTACATTTAGAAAACTGGACACCAGATAAACAATATGATCGTTTAGGAAGAGCTGTTGAAACGACTGAAGTGATGGGAGTAAGTATTCCAAAAATGAGAATTCCTGTAAAAACTGGTCGAAATGTTTCTATTATTTTAGAAGTTGCTGCAATGAATTTCCGTGCGAAAAAAATGGGATTTGATGCTACTAAAACATTTACAGAACGTTTAGAGCAATTAATTGCTGAAAACAGCCAACATTAGGAGGATGACGAATGAATGAATTTTTATTTCAAACGATTAATCCTATAGCCATTGAAATTGGTGGTTTGCAAGTTCGTTGGTATGGCATCATTATTGCTTCTGCCATTTATATTGCAGCTACTCTAGCAGATAGAGAAGCTACGAAAAAAGGATTTCGTAAAGACTTTGTAGTTGATTTAGTATTTTGGGCCATTCCATTAGCCTTTTTAGGAGCAAGATTATATTATGTCTTGTTTGAATGGAAACATTATATTGCTAACCCAATTGATATTATAAAAATTTGGGAAGGCGGAATTGCCATTTATGGTGGGCTAATTGCGGGAGCATTGACAACATATTGGTTTTGTAAAAAAGAAGAAGTTTCCTTTATTTTGTTATTAGATATTTTAGCGCCTGTTGTATTGTTAGCACAGTCTATTGGACGTTGGGGGAATTTCACGAATCAGGAAGCTCATGGAGCAGAAGTTACGAGACAATTTCTAGAAAATCTTCATTTACCAAGTTTTATTATTGAGCAAATGAATATTAATGGTGTTTATTATCATCCAACTTTTTTATATGAATCTTTATGGTCAGCTTTAGGAGTTATTTTATTACTAGTTTTAAGAAAGAAAGCTCCTATCAAAGTTGGGGAAATTGCAGCGACCTATTTAATTTGGTATGGATGCGGTCGTTTTGTCATTGAAGGAATGCGTACAGATAGTTTATGGCTATTTGGAGTAATTCGTATTTCTCAAGCATTGTCTTTAGTCTTAGTGATTGGAGCAATTGTTTGGGTATGGATGCAAAGAAAAAATCATCCACAGAGACCTACTTATGTATCTGTTGATGATCCAAAATCATCGGATTTATGGATTTAAAGGAGTCAGTTTATGAAACAAAAAATTGCAATTTTAGGAGCGGGTTCTTGGGGAACAGCATTGGCTATGGTTTTAAAAGATAATGGTCATGATGTATGTTTATGGGGAAATAATGCTTCTCAAATTGAAGAAATTACTACAAATCATACAAATCATCAATATTTACCTGAAGTGATTTTAAACGAGGAAATTTATGCAACCACAGATTTAGCAAAAGCACTATCAGGGGCAAATGCTGTTCTATTTGTTCTTCCTACAAAAGTCATCCGATTAGTAGCGAAACAAGTGGCTCCTTTATTAGAAGGAAATCCTGTCATTATTCATGCAAGTAAAGGATTAGAACAAGAAAGTTATTTGAGAATTTCTGAAATTTTAAAACAAGAATTACCAGAAGAAAAGTATGAAGAAATTGTCGTACTTTCTGGTCCAAGTCATGCGGAAGAAGTTGCTAAAAAAGATTTAACTACCATTACTGCTGCGTGTACTGAATTATCCTCTGCACAAGTTGTTCAACAATTATTTAGTAATTCGTACTTCAGAGTGTACACGAATACGGATGTTATTGGCGTTGAATTAGGAGCTGCATTGAAAAACGTTATTGCAGTGGGAGCAGGTGCCTTACATGGTTTAGGCTATGGTGATAATGCTAAGGCTGCTTTAATGACTCGTGGATTAGCAGAAATCAGTCGTTTAGGAATTGCTTTTGGAGCAGATCCACTAACGTTTATTGGGTTAAGTGGAGTGGGCGATTTAATTGTAACCTGTACAAGTATTCATTCCAGAAACTGGCGCGCAGGAGATCAACTAGGTCAAGGAAAATCATTAGAAGATGTCTTAGAAAATATGGGCATGGTTGTTGAAGGTGTTCAAACCTGTAAAGCAGCTTATGAATTAGCCCAGGAAAAAGGAATTGAAATGCCAATTACGAACGCTGTTTACAATATTTTATATAATGGGAAAAATATTAAAACAGAAGTTTTACAATTGATGGAAAGAGAAAGAAAATCAGAAGTATCCTTAAAATCACATCAAGAACAAATGGAGGGGTTACAATGAAAAAAGTAAAAAAAGCAGTTATTCCAGCGGCTGGTCTAGGAACACGATTATTGCCTGCAACAAAAGCGATGGCAAAAGAAATGTTACCAATCGTAGATAAACCAACAATTCAATATATTGTAGAAGAAGCATTGGCTTCAGGCATTGAAGAAATTTTAATTGTTACTGGTAAGAGTAAACGCCCTATTGAAGATCATTTTGACTCTAATATTGAATTAGAATCGAATTTGGAAGCAAAGGGAAAAACAGAATTATTGGAATTAGTTCAAGAAACAACAGGGATGAAATTATACTTCGTTCGTCAATCTTATCCTAAAGGACTTGGAGATGCGGTACTACAAGCGAAAGCATTTGTAGGTGGAGAACCATTTGTTGTGATGCTTGGAGATGATATTGTTAAAGCAGAAGTTCCATTAACAAGACAATTAATTGAAGGTTATGAAAAGACTCATGCTTCCAATATTGCGGTGATGGAAATTCCAATGGAGGATACGAATAAGTATGGAATTATCGAACCAGAAAGCAAAGTAGCAGATAATATGTATAATGTTCGTCACTTTGTGGAAAAACCAAAACCAGAAGATGCACCAAGTAATTTAGCGATTATTGGTCGTTACTTATTAACTCCTGAAATTTTTGATATTTTAGAAAAACAAGAACCAGGAGCAGGTGGAGAAATTCAATTAACAGATGCAATTGACACATTGAACCAAACTCAACGTGTATTTGCAAAGAAATTTGAAGGGACAAGATATGATGTTGGGAATAAGTTAGGCTATATGACTACAAGTATCGAGTTCGGATTAGAGCATCCAGAAATTAAGGATGAACTAAAAGATTATATTATTGATTTGGCACATCGTTTGGAAGGAAAATCTTCAAGCAAGAAAGTTGTTGAATCAGCTGAAAAAGAATAAAATAGAATAGAACATAAAAAGACTGAACAACAAAAATTGCAATCGAGCAGTAGTTTTTGTTCAGTCTTCTTTTATAACTGAAGGTAAAGGAGATACAATGATGGAAGAAAGAACAATTTATGATGTGATTATTATTGGTTCAGGTCCTGGAGGAATGACAGCAGCATTATATGCTTCTCGTGCGAATTTAAAAACATTAATTTTAGAAAAAGGGGTTCCTGGAGGAGAGTTATTAAATACTTCTGATGTAGAAAATTATCCAGGATTTTCAAATATTAGTGGACCAGATTTAGCTGATAATATGTATAAAGGTGCAATGCAATTTGGTGCAGAATATGCTTATGGCAATGTAAGTGGTATTGAAGTGGATGGAGATTTACGTATTGTCCACGCTGGTAAAAAATCTTATGCGGCTTATGCAGTAGTCATTGCAACTGGTTCTTATCACCGTAAATTAGGAGTTCCAGGAGAAGAGGAATATGCTGGTAGAGGTGTTTCTTATTGTGCAGTGTGTGATGGAGCTTTCTTCAAAGGTAGTGATTTATTAGTTATCGGTGGAGGAGACTCTGCAGTTGAAGAAGGAACTTATTTAACACAATTTGCGAATAAAGTAACGATTGTTCACCGTAGAGATGCTTTACGTGCACAAAAGATTTTACAAGATCGTGCGTTTGCGAATGAAAAAATGGACTTTTTATGGAATAAAGCTGTCGAAGAAATTTCAGGAGACGAACAAAAAGTGACTCATGTTACATTGAGAGATACTCAAACTCAAGAACTTTCTCAAGTAGAAGCTGCAGGAGTATTCATTTATGTTGGTTTATTACCGTTGACAGAGCCATTTAAAGACTTAGGCATTACAAATGAAGAAGGCTGGATTGTTACAAATGAAAAAATGGAAACAAGCATTCCTGGCATTTATGCAGTGGGAGATGTGCGTCAAAAACATTTAAGACAAATTACAACAGCTGTTGGTGATGGTGGAATTGCCGGAAACGAAACTTATCACTATGTAGAAGCTATTAAGGAAAAATTAGCGGAATAAGAGACGAGAGTTTTAGAAGGGAAGTTGTATGTTGGAAAAAATGCGTCAGTTAAAATGTCTCAGGAATATTCAACATACATTATTTCAAGGTTGTTCTTAATTTTACAGACATTATTTTTAGAAGAAAGTACGTCTATTCTTTGGTAAAACCAAATAAAGACGTACTTTTTAAGCATTTGAAAGTTAAAGGCTGGAAAGTGATTCATAAAATTATATTGTTCCGTTAAATGAAAAATGTTATTCCGAACAGATTGCTATTGTTCCGTTAAGGGAAAGGAAGTCATTTGTATGATAATGATTTACTACTAAAACGTTGTCTCATACTAACTTCTAGTTTTGAACCTTAACTAGAAGTTACTTTGAAACTTTAGGGAAGGAACAAATTATTTGGAATTTGTAGTAGATGTTAGGGTATCATACATTTGTGACAAAAAAAGAATAAAAAAAGAGAACCAATGTTATACTGAAGTTGCTCAAAAATCAGGAAAGAGGTTCTCTTATGAAATCTATTATAACAGAAGAAATCAAATTAAGACAGCGTGCAGTAGAATATGCGATAAAACATGATAATAACGCCAAAGCAGCAAGAAAATACCATACAACTAGACAACAAATTGCTCGATGGAGAAGTCGATATGATGGCACTGCACAATCATTGCTTCCAAAAAGTCGAAGACCGTTACATCATCCTAATGAACATAAAATCCACGAACTAGAACTTATACGTAAAATATACAAACGTTATAGCAGAGACGGATTAGCAGAGATTTATGTGCAATGTCAAAGAAGAGGATATAAACGTTCATATGGAGCGATGAAAAAAATGATAAAAAAACTTCAATTAACTGAGAAAAAAGAAAAAAGAACTTATCCTAAAAGTAAATGGACTCCAATACCAACTACTTATCCAGGAGAAAAAGTACAAATCGACATTAAATATGTTCCACAGTACTGTATAGGATGGGATAGTAAGGGGATTAAATATTATCAAATAACCGCTATTGATGAATTTAGTAGAAAACGAGTATGTAAAATTGTAGATGAGAAAAGCGTTACACATACAGCAGCCTTTTTAGAGAATGTAGAAGAAGAATTTGGATTTAGTATTAAAACTATTCAAACAGATAACGGACGTGAATTCACCAATGATCCAGAAGTGACAAGTAAAAAAACGATTTTCGAACAAAAATTAGAAGAAAAAGGCATTAAATATATAAAAACTAGACCATACTCACCATGGCAAAATGGGAAAGTAGAACGTAGTCATAGAGAAGATGGAAGAAAATTTTATAATCGAGTCTTTAAGAGTTTAGATAGCTTAGTTCAAGCACATACAAGATATATTAGTAGAGGAAATAATGTAGCTAGAAGTGTATTAAATTTTAAATCACCAAATCAAATAGTACAGCAGCACTTGTTACAATCGGCTTAATGTATTGTAGTTCAACGCCTTTTTCCTTTGCCAAGGGACGCTTCGCTCTAAAGCCCTTGACAAATCCAGGCGTTAAACTGTTTTGTGTACAAGCCAATTGTCCCACAAGTTGTATTGACACTGGTTCGTGTCACAAATGTTTGTGTTTCTTAGACAAATTAGGTAAATTCTCAATCTAAATTCTAGTTTAGAAATCAGTTGAATTTAGTCTGAGA
>NZ_CAUUHX010000014.1:0-33921 GCF_963545075.1 uncultured Granulicatella sp. | reverse complement strand
TGCTGAAACATCTTTCTTTGTTAATTGCGTTTTTTTAGCTACGCGATCTACTAATTCTGCTTTATTTGCCATGTTAGATTCACCTCCATCACATAAGAAATAATTCAGTACTTATTGAGTGGTCCAATAATACTGGAAACCTTACTGTTGATTTCTAAACAAGTATACCATTTGATTAGCGGACTTTCAACGAATTATACACGATTTTATCATTTTCTTTGTCGAACAATCATATGAATTGGTGTTCCTTCAAAACCAAAGGCAGAACGAATTCGATTTTCTAAGAAACGTTCATATGAGAAGTGCATTAATTCCACATCATTAACAAAAACAACAAATGTTGGTGGTTGAATCGCCACTTGTGTCATGTAGTAAATCTTCAATCGATTTCCTTTATCCGTAGGAGTTGGATTCATTGCGATAGCATCCATTAATACATCATTTAAAATCGATGAAGAAATACGTTTAGAACGAACTTCATGAATTTCTTTTAATAATGGGGCAATTTTCACCAATCTTTGTTTTGTTTTAGCTGAAACGAATAAAATCGGTGCATAAGATAAATATAAGAACTCTTTACGAATATTTTGTTCGAATTCTTTAAATGTAGAATTATCCTTTTCTAAAGTATCCCATTTGTTGACTAAAATGATTACACCTTTACCAGCCTCATGAGCATAACCTGCAATCTTCTTATCTTGTTCTTGAATGCCTTCTTCTGCATTCAAGACAACACAAACAATGTCGCTTCGTTCAATCGCTCTTAATGCACGTAAAACACTATATTTCTCGGTAGATTCGAAAACACGTCCTTTTTTACGAATACCAGCTGTATCAATCATTTTAAAAATCGTACCTTCTTCATCCGTAAAACTTGTATCAATTGCATCACGAGTTGTTCCTGCAACATTTGATACAATCACACGTTCTTCTCCAAGCATTGCATTTACTAAACTTGATTTTCCTACATTTGGACGACCAATAAAACTAAAACGAATCACATCTGTATCATCTTCTCGATCATCATGTTCAGGAAATGCTTTTACAGCAGCATCTAATAAATCTCCAAGTCCTAATCCATGACTTCCAGAAATTGGGAATGGTTCTCCAAAACCTAATGCATAAAAATCAAAAATATCGGATCGTAACTCTGGATTATCGACCTTATTTACGGCTAATAATACAGGTTTATTTGTACGGTAAAGCATTTTAGCAATATGCTCATCCGTTGATGTTACACCTTCTTTTACACTTGTTAAGAAAATAATGACATCTGCTTCTTCCATTGCAATTTCAGCTTGCATACGAATATTTGACATAAATGGTTCATCAGTAATATCAATACCACCTGTATCAATAATATGAAATTGATGTCCTAACCATTCACCTTCAGAATAAATTCTATCTCTCGTTACTCCAGCAATATCTTCTACAATAGAAATTCTTTCACCAACAACTCGGTTGAAAATGGTAGACTTCCCAACATTTGGACGGCCTACAATCGCAATAACTGGTGTTGACATCAAAATTCCTCCTTTCTCAAAAAATGAGGCTGGGAGTTTTTCCCAACCTCACCCAAATTTAATATTTACTATTAGTCTTCAACAACTAATTCAGATAATTGTTCACCTAAACGATCTGCTAATGAAAATGTTACATCTTCTTCAGGTAACACGTATTCTTCTTCCACAACTTCTTCAACTTCAGGTTTTTCAACAACTGGAGCTTCTTCTAAAGCTTTAATACTTAATGAAATGCGTTTTTCAGCTTCGTTTACGTCTAAAACTTTAACAGTTACTTCTTGTCCTACTTGAAGAACTTCTTGAGGAGTTGCAATATGTTTATGAGCAATTTGAGAAATGTGAACTAATCCTTCTACTCCAGGGAATAATTCAACAAATGCTCCAAATGCTGCAAAACGTTTAACAGTTCCTACTAATGTAGAATCAACTGCTGCACGTTCAGTAATATTATCCCAAGGTCCAGCAACTGTTTCTTTAATTGATAGAGAAACACGGCCTTTTTCAGCATCTACTGCAATAACTTTTGCTTCTACAGTTTGTCCTACTGCTAAGAAATCACTTGGTTTTGAAACATGTTGATGAGAAATTTCAGAAACATGAACTAAACCATCAATTCCACCTAAATCAATGAAAGCACCAAAATCTGTTAAACGAGCAACTTTACCTGTAACAATTGCACCTTCATAAACAGCTTCTAACGCAGAAGCACGTTTAGCAGCTTTTTCATTTGCTACGATTTCTTTACGAGATAAAATTAAACGATTATCTGCTGGTAAAATTTCAACGATATCAAATACTAATGTTTGTCCTTTAAATTGTTTTAAATCTGAAACAAAGTGGTCAGAAATCATTGAAGCTGGTACAAATGCACGCACACCTGCATCTACAACTAATCCACCTTTAACTACGTCTTTTACAGTTCCTTCAACTTGTTCATGATTATCTGCTTTAGCTTGAAGTTCTTCCCAAACTTTACGAGCATCTACACGACGTTTTGAAAGTAAGAAACTACCGTTTTCTTTATCTTTAATCGGTTTAATGACTACTAAGTCTAATACATCTCCCACTTTTACAACATCTTCAACTTTTTCAAATGGAGTTGCTGATAATTCATTAAAAGGAATAACACCTTCAACACCTCCACCAATAATACCAACAATAGCTTGTTTATCTTGTAAAACTAGCACTTCTCCTTGAACTAAGTCTCCAACTTGGATATCTTTTACAATATCAAGCGCATCTTGCATTGTTTGTAATTCTGACATTTGACTTCCTCCTATTACGCAACCATTCATTCGAATGAAAAAATAATTCAAAAAAATTATTTTCTCTCCTTTTTACATCATATCACTATTTCTTTCACAATTCTAGTAATTTCCTTTTAAAAAGGCTGTCTTACTGGTTCTTTTGAATTAATGCTGTTACAGTTTTTACAACATCTTCAATTGTCATTGTTGTTGTATCAATTTCTATAGCATCTTCTGCTTTTTTTAGTGGAGATTCTTTACGAGTTGAATCAATATAATCACGACGACGGATATCTTCTACTAATTCTTCATAAGACATCTCAATGCCTTTTTCTTGATTTTCAATAAAACGACGTTTTGCTCTTTCTTCTACACTCGCCACAAGGAAAATTTTAATCTCAGCTTGTGGAAGTACAACTGTACCAATATCTCTTCCATCCATAATAATCGAATGATTTTCCGCAATTTCTCGTTGTAAATGAACTAATCTAGTACGTACTTCTTTTAATGCAGAAACTGCTGAAACATTTTTAGTCACTTCTAAGCTTCTAATTTCATCAGTTACATCTTCGCCGTTCATAAATACACTTTGTTTTCCGTCTTTCATTGAAAAACGAATTTCAATATTTTGAACTAACTCATAAATAGCATCATGGTCTTCCAATGAAATGTGATTACGTAAAACCGCTAAAGTCACCACACGATACATCGCACCTGTATCTAGGTATAATAAGTGATTTTCTTTCGCAATTAATTTTGAAATAGTACTTTTTCCAGATGAAGCAGGTCCATCAATTGCAACTTGCATAAATTATATCTCCTTTAGATTTTTAAATTTTCCCTATAACAACCTAAAAGGCTGGACTTGCTGCCCAGCCTTTAGCTGTTATTGTCTTGGTTGTAATACTTTTAATTGCATTCCTGGTGAAATGTTATTGCTAGTTAAACCGTTAATAGATTTTAGCGTTCCTACATCCATCCCATGATTTACAGCAATTCTATACAAAGTTTCGCCTGCTTGAACAGTATATGTTCCATAAGCGCCATTTTGAGAATTTTGAGCTTCGGAAGTTGTCTGTTCTCTTTGCTGTTGTCTAGCAGCATCTGTTGAAGTTGCTGTTGTTGAGGTAACACTAGTTTCATTAGCTTTCGTTTCTGTAGATTTAGCCTCAGCAGTTGTTTTTTCAACAGTTGTTGTTTCAACTACTTTTGTTAACATTACTTCATCTGCTGTACGAGGTTTTACCTCAGCCTTAGAGCTTGACCAATAGAACCACATCATAAACAATAATGGCGATACTACGACAACGATAAATACAAATAATAACACACTTAATAATGGTGCTCCTGCCTTACCATTTGAATTACGCGCACTACGTGAATATTGACGTGCCTTTTGCGTATCTTCACCAAATTGGCGATCCCATGGTTGTTCTTCTTTTGGGCTTCTTTCATTATTTAAATTATCAGTCATTAAAAATCCTCCTAAATTCAACCACTGTCGTCATTAGACTTTATTCATTTAAAACTATAGCACATTTTCGCAATAATATGCAATCTTTTCTATCTATAGATAACATTTTAGCACATTTTTTGTTATTGTCATTGATTTTTTCAAAAATTTTAATTTTTTTGAAAATTTTTTTGAAATATGAGAATATTATTATATCTAATATCATTTTTATAAATGGGGGAATCATATGAATTCGAAAAAAATACAATCAATTTATGGCAAAGTTGACTGTGAAAGCTGTATTGCCTGTGGAATTTGCCAACTAAAGGCAAGTAATCTTTTTGAATACGATAATGATGGAATAGCATTCATGAAACATGACGATAATACCGGAACCCTACCAATTCCTGAACAGGAAATTGAAGCTTTTAAAGAAGCCTACACTCACTGTCCAACAGGAGCCATCAAACGAAAAAATTCCCCTTTTTAATTTTAAAAAAACACTACGGCAGCAGATACATTTCAATATCTGCTGCCGTCCTTTATTACTATTAGAAAAGTCAAATTACGATAATACACGCATCAAGAATTCTTTTGTTCTTTCTTTTTGTGGATTTGTAAAGATTTGCTCTGCAGTTCCCTCTTCAGCAATAACTCCTTTATCCATAAAGATAACACGGTCACTCACATCTCTAGCAAATTCCATTTCATGAGTTACAATTATCATTGTTAACCCAGTATGAGCTAAACTCTTCATTGTCTCTAAAACTTCATTTACCATTTCTGGGTCTAGTGCAGAAGTTGGTTCATCAAATAATAATACAGCGGGTTGCATTGATAATGCTCTAGCAATCGCTACACGTTGCTTTTGTCCACCTGACAATTGGCGAGGACGAGCATTTAAATAGGCACTCATTCCAACTTTCTCTAAGAAACCTTTCGCAATTTTCTCAGCTTCTTCTTTAGATTTTTTCAACACTTTAATAGGTCCAACTGTACAGTTTTCTAATACATTTAAGTTATTAAACAAATTAAATTGTTGGAAAACCATTCCTAAATGAGTACGATATTCATAAATATTTGTATCCTCATCTAAAATATTTTTCCCATTATATAAAATTTCACCAGAAGTCGGTTTTTCTAATAAGTTTACACAACGTAATAGAGTAGATTTACCTGAACCTGAAGAACCAATAATCGTTACTACTTCACCAGATTCAACTGAAAATGAAATGTCTTTAAGGACTTCATGAGTCCCGAATACTTTATTTAAATGTTTAATCGTTACTACTTCTTGACTCATGATTCTTATCCTTTCCCTTTCGTTTTTTCGTATACAGATGCCATTGAATTTGAATTTAATGGATCTGAATGAATGATTTCATAGTTATCAGGGCCATCCATTTTACGTTCAATATAACGTAAAATTTGTGTTAAAACAGTTGTCATAATAAAGTATAAAATCAATGTGACAAAGAATGTTTCAAAATAACGGAAGTTTGCTCCCGCAACTGTTTTTGTTGCAAAATATAATTCTGAAACAGAAATTACGTTCAATACAGAAGTATCTTTGATATTGATAACAAACTCATTTCCTGTTGCAGGTAGAATATTACGAATAACTTGTGGGAATACAACATTCATCATTGTTTGAGTATGTGTCATCCCAATGGCTTGAGCTGCTTCAAATTGTCCTTTGTCGATAGAAATAATCCCTCCACGAACAATCTCAGACATATAAGCACCTGTGTTAATGGATACAATGAAAATCGCAGCAAATGTACGATCCATATCAATTCCAAACGCTAATGCTGATCCATAATAAATAACCATTGCTTGTACAATCATTGGTGTTCCTCTAAAGAACTCTGTATAAGCTGTTAAAATTGCATTAGCAATTTTTAAAGCAATTCTTTTCGAACCTTTTTCTGGCATAGGGATAGTTTTTACTAATCCTATTAATAATCCGATTCCTGTTCCAATAATTGTCCCAATAATAGAAATATATAAGGTTACCCAAGCTCCATTTAGAAACATTGGCCAATTATCTTGTATAATTTTGATAATCCATTCAATATTCATCTTTTGCCCTCTTTCTTTTTTTTAGTTATGTATCTAGAAGGGTTTCCCCTTCTAGTTTAGTAAAATATGTTTATTAGTTAGCAGCTGGTTGATTTTTGATTGCTTCATCCATAATTTGTTGACGTTCTGCATCAGAAATTTCTGATAAAGCTTTGTTGATAGCATCTTTTAATGGGCTATTTTTTTTCAAACCAACAGCTGTATCTGTATCTTCATCACTTGCTTGGAAACCATCTGTTAATTTAATCATTACGAAATCTGAATTTGCAGCTTGAGCAGAAACACCTTCTGGTAATTCAGAAACATAAGCATCAATTGTTCCAGCTTGTAATGCTACACGCATTGCAGGGAAGTTGTCCATTGCAGGTTGTTTTGCAACGCCTGGAATTTGATCAATCACGCTATAGTGGAAAGTGTTTAATTGTCCAGTTACTTTAGCACCTGAGAAGTCAGCTAATGTTTTAGCTTGTTCAAATTTGCTACCTTTTTTAACAATCATTACTAATTGTGATTTGTAATAGTTATCTGAGAAATCAATTGCTTCTTTTCTTTCAGCAGTTGGACTCATACCAGCTATGATTGCATCTAGTTTACCAGAAACAACGCCTGGTGTTAAGCCATCCCACTCAGTTTTTACAACAACTAATTCTTTATTTAATTTTTTAGCGACGCGTTTAGCAATTTCAACGTCATAACCGCCAGCATAATCATTTGTACCTTGGATTTTTACAGCTCCATTAGCATCTGTTTGTTGTGTCCAGTTAAATGGTGGATATCCAGCTTCCATCCCAACAACTAATTGGCTGCTTGATGATTTACTTCCACATGCAGCTAAACCTAAACCGATTGCTACCGTTAATAATCCTTTTAATAAATTTTTTTTCATAAAAAATCCTCTCCTCTTGGTTATAAACTTTGGACTCAAATAAAAAAGAGAGATTACGAACAAAAGGTTCGCAATCTCCCCTGAATAGACTCTTATCCTAAAAAGTGTACAGAAAAAATTAGCATAAACTGCTTTTGCCCGGCAATTGATTGCACTTCACACTGTTCTGGGCAGAAAGTGTGACAGTGACTGACCTATTATGACCAGCCCCCAACATAGCTTTGCTACATTTCGGCGAAATCCCCTTTCCGTAATCACGTACTTTTGTCATCCGCGCCTCAAGTTCAATAACCATATATTTAATTAGTAAAGTCATTGTAACAAAATGAAAATATGATGTCAACTATTTTCATTAAATTTTCATTATTAATTTTCAACATTAATTTTGAGTAGGTGAAGTACTGCTTAATAATTGTTCATAAGCAAATTCAAATTTTTGTACATCTCCTGCTCCCATAAAGATAATAACAGCATCTTTATAAACTAATAATGGTGAAACATTTTCAAGTTTCAAGACTGTTGCTCCACCTTCCACTAAAGCTACCAAATCTTCAATCGATACATTTCCAGATTTTTCA
Source organism: uncultured Granulicatella sp. (assembly GCF_963545075.1). Taxonomy (GTDB): domain Bacteria; phylum Bacillota; class Bacilli; order Lactobacillales; family Aerococcaceae; genus Granulicatella. The sequence goes on along the minus strand of NZ_CAUUHX010000014.1, from coordinate 26,152 downwards.
CGCACAGAGGCGAAAATATCACATAAATATACATCGTCTGCTAATGACAATGCTTTAGCGAATTCATCTAACAAAGCAATCGTTCTTGTAAATGTATGTGGTTGGAATACTGCAACAATTTTCTTCGTTGGATATTTTTGTCTTGCAGCATCTAATGTTGCACGAATTTCAGATGGGTGATGTGCATAATCATCAATGACTGTAATATCTTTAATTTTTTTCTCTGAAAAACGACGTTTAACTCCACCAAAAGTTTTTAAATTCACTGCCAATTCTTCAGGGTTAAAATTATTTAAGTAATAGAATGTAATAATCGCTAATGCATTTAAAATATTATGAGTTCCAAATGTTGGAATATCAAATTTACCATAGAATTTTCCATGGATATAAACATCAAAATGACTACCTTCTGTATCTTTTTCTATGTTTTCTGCTACAACATCATTCCCTTTAGCAATTCCATAATAAGTAATTGGTGTAGTCACATCCAATTCTCGTAATCTTGCATCATCCCCGCAAGCGATAATCCCTTTTTTCACTTGACGACCAAATGATTCAAACGCACTTTGTACATCATCAATATCTGTATAATAATCTGGATGATCAAAATCAATATTTGTCATAATGGCGTAATCTGGTTTATAGGCCATAAAATGACGTTTATATTCGCAAGCTTCTAATACAAAGTATTCAGATCCTTCTACACCATGACCTGTACCGTCTCCAATTAAATAACTAGTTGGTTCCATTGCACTTAGCACATGAGACAATAATCCTGTAGTACTTGTTTTTCCATGCGAACCTGTAATTGCCACACTTTGATATCCTTTTAATAATTCTCCAAGGAATTTGTGATAACGAATCACTTCAATTCCTTTTTCACGTGCAGCCACTAATTCTTCATGACTATCAGGAAATGCATTCCCAGCAATGACAATTTGTCCTTCTTGAATATTTTCTGCACTAAACGGAAACATTTTAATGCCAGCATCCTCTAATCCTTTTTGAGTAAAGAAATAATTCTCCAAGTCTGAACCTTGAACAGAATATCCTTCTCCATGTAAGACTAAAGCTAATGCACTCATTCCTGAGCCTTTTATACCCGTAAAATGATAAATTTTACTTTTATCCATGATAAATTCCACTTCCTATATTTACTTTTTACTATAAGGTAATGTATCTTTCCCTTGTTCTTGTTCCATTATCCAAGATAATGATCGATTCATAGCTCTACGCTGCTTTCCTGGTAAAGGTTTCAATTCAGGAGCTAACACTTCCATAGATTGTGTATCAGGTAAACTATTTAATAACGTTTCTTGTACCATTTGTGTCGAAAAAAGATTTGATTGAAGTTTTGATAATTTTTGAGAAGATTTCTCCTCTTCTTTATAAGATACTTCCACTTCTTCTACATTAACCAATGGTGTTTCTTCACTTGAAAAAATTAATAATTCCTCAGTATTTACTCTCAAATTTTCTTCTAATACTTCATAAGGTATTTGCTTTTTTGTTTGAGGAGTAGGCGTTATTCCTTTTAAAATAGAAGGAACTGTTGAAGGGGTAAAACGTGTTCGAGTTGGTTTTTCTTGTAAAAAACTTCGCCACTTTTCTCGATTATTTCCTCTTTGACTACTTTCTTTAAAGGATTGTAAAATTCCTTCTTTTTTTTCAGGATTCATTTTTTCTTCCAAAGCGGACCGAGTCTGATGTGAAAATGGTAAATAACGTTCCGCTACCACTTCTTCTTTAACTTCTTCTGGTTCATAATCAAAGATTACTTCTTCTTTTGGGTGCAAATGATTTGGAAAATCTACCCATTTTGTTTGGAAATTTTGCTTATTTGGTAAATATTGGTTACTAATCTCCCTTATCGAACGATGGTTATTTGACAAAAATACCACTCCTCTTCGATTGATTAACCTTTAAAGGGCTCTCCGATTACTGCATCATCGTTTAATACTAAAATTCCTTTTTTAGCTGGAGCATTTTCTAATCCTAATTCACGAGCTGAACATAACATTCCATGACTTTCTACACCACGTAATTCTCCTGACCAAATAATACTTCCATTTGGCATTACAGTACCTGGAGTTGCTACTACAACTTTTTGTCCAGCTTTTACATTTGGAGCTCCACAAACAATTTGTAATACTGTATCTTGGCTTACACGTGTTTGTGTAACATGTAAATGATCTGAATCTTCATGAGGAACACAAGTTTCTACATATCCAATTACTAAAGTATCTTTTGGGGATAAATCTAATGATTCTCCGTCAAATCCAGCTTCTTGGATTAATTTTTTTACAATTGTTTGTTCTTCATCTGATAAAAATTGTTGCCCTGCTTTTTCAAAACGAATATGGTTTGAAATTCCTGCAATATTATAGCCAATCACTGTATTCGTTTTTTCATCGAATACACGTGTTACTCCATTTTTAGTTTCAATCGCTACATCATAACGGTTTGCCGCTCCTGATGTTAATAATAATGTGTCTGAAATACCTTCTTGATTATAAAAACTTAACCACATAATAATCTCCTTAAATTTATTTTTTTAATTAATTTGTTCTTCCATCTAAAATTGTATCAACTGTACTACGATCTAATGCACGAATCGTTTGAATAACCATTTCACGAGCCGCTTCATAGTCTTTAATCGAGAACATTGTTTGATGTGTATGAATATAACGAGCACATACCCCAATCACCGTACTTGGAACACCTTGATTCATTAAGTGAGCTTTCCCTGCATCTGTTCCACCTTGAGAAACAAAATATTGGAATGGAATATTATGAGTTAAAGCAGTATCTTCTAAAAATTCCTTCATACGAGGTAACGTAATTAAACCTGGATCTAATATTCTTAATAAAAATCCTTGATCTAAATGTCCAAATGTATCTTTTGAACCTGTTAAATCATCTGCCGCAGAACAGTCTACAGCAAAGAATAAGTCTGGATTGAATTTTGTAACACTTGGTCCTGTACCACGTAATCCAACTTCTTCTTGAACATTAGCACCAGCAATTAATGTATTCGGTAAAGCTTCATTTTTTAATTCGCGTAAAGCTTCTAATACAACAGTACAACCATAACGATTATCCCATGATTTTGCAATCATTCGTTTTTTATTCGCAGTCCAAATTGTTTCTACTAAAGGAACAATTGTATCCCCAGGTCGAACTCCATATTCTTCAGCTTCTTCTTTTGAAGTAAATCCAGCATCAAATAAAATATCTGTTACTTTAACCGTTGCTTGTTGCCCACCTGCTGCACGTAATAAATGTGGAGGAACTGAACTTGAAATAACAGGATAATCTCCTTTACGAGTTTGCAATGTAAAACGTTGCGCAGAAACAACATATGGATTCCAACCACCTAATGGACTTACTTTTAATAAACCTGTTGAAGTGATATTTGTCACCATAAATCCAACTTCGTCCATATGAGCAGCAATCATAATTTTAGGAGCATTTGAATCTTGATGTTCACGAACCCCAAAAATGCCACCTAAACCATCTTGCTCAATACGATCGACTAATGGCTCCAATTCTTTTCTCATAAATTCTCGAACATTTCTTTCATGTCCACTTGTTGATTGTAATTCTGTTAAAGTTTTAATTAAACTTTCTGTTTTCTTTTCCATTGTTCTTGCCTCCATAAGAATAAAAAGCTCGAATGTCCCGTTCCCAGTCCTTTCAGAGCTCCTTTTCAACGTCACTCTTTGTATAAGAATACTACTTCTTTAAGCTGACGCTATTTTATATAAATCTAGAACTGCACCTGTTTTGGCATCTGCATAAAATTCATATTGCACCAATTCTTCTTGTTCTTTACGAGTAATGCCACCATAGTAAACATAACCACTAAAATCTTCTTGTTCAATATACACGGGTTCCATTTCAATCCATGAACCTTCAATTGTTCCTACAACAGTAAATAATCGACGAACATTCCCTACAATGACATCCCCATTAACTAATTTCTTTTCATAAAATTTTGAAACAAGCCATGCTCCTAGAAAAGCTCCGGTCGCAAGGAAAAATCCTGCTGTAAAAGATGATTTGTTTTTTGACATGTTACCACTCCTCTACTTTACTTCATAGGGATGACGTTCTTTTGGAAAAATTGCTTCTACTCGATAAATTGGATGTCCTTTAGCAGAAAATTTTTCTTCATATTCGGTCATCACATTGCCTTCAAACTCTACTTGGTGTAAATCTAACCAAACTTGTTTTAAAATCATTCCAAATTGAGAAAATGAAGCTAAACTATATTCAAATAATCCTCGATTATCTGTTTTAAAATGAATTTCTCCTTCTAAAGGCAATACTTGTTCATATGCCTTTAGAAAATCAGCATGAGTCAAACGTCTTTTAGCATGACGTTTCTTAGGCCATGGATCAGAAAAATTCAAGTAAATTCGATCAACTTCACCATCTTCAAAATAATCTGTCACTGTTCCACCATCAATGTGTAATAATTGTAAGTTTGGAACTTCAGCAGCTAACGCTTTTTCTAATGCAACAACAATCACACTTGTTTGAATTTCAATCCCAATATAATTAATCTCAGGATTTTTCTTAGCCATTTCACTAACAAATTGACCTTTTCCAGAACCAATTTCAATATGAATCGGATGATCATTTCCAAAACGCTCTTTCCAACGTCCTTTCCATTCTTCTGGATTTTGAATCACCATTTCTGGATGAGCTAATAATGTATCTTTAGCCCATGGTTTATTTCTTAAACGCAATTCTTTTTACTCCTCTTCTTTCATCAAACGATGATTATAAATTGATTTTACCACTAAAATCTTTTCGTTCATTTCATAATAGCGACCTTCAAAATGACTTTTCTTAATAAAGTTTAAGCAATTCATCAACGCATACCATTCAATTCGTTGGTAAATATTCGTTGATAAATTTAACCCATAAGCATCTAACCATTCACCCCATTGATGAACAGGAATGTATTGAGTTAAAATCATCGTTAAATCTGACACAGGATCAGCTAAACGAACCATTTCCCAATCAATTAAATATAATTTATCATCTGCCAATAAAAAATTACGACGATCTAAATCACCATGACAAACGGTTTTCCCTGCTTCTAATACAAGCGGTAATGTTTCTTTTAAATAATCTAACACTTCTGATAAGAAACGATGACTTTGTAAACCTGACTGTAAATTTACTAAATAATCTTCAATGAAATGCTGAGCAGTATATTCTTCGCCTTGAATTTTTTGAAGCATTAATAGTAAATTAGGAGACTGATGGATTTCTTTTAATAAATCAATCACTTCCATCGAATTCATTTCTTCAGTTGTTAAGGATCGACCATTTAACCATTCTTGAGCTGTTAAAACATCTCCATTTCCAGCTCTTTTGGTCCACATTAGTTTAGGGGCAATTCCCTCGCCCGACAATGCAGCTAAAAAAGGTGAAGAATTTCTTTTTAAAAAGACTCTCTCCTGCGCTCTCACTGCCATATAGGCTTGTCCGGTATCTCCCCCAATTGGATGTAATTCCCATCCTGCATCCATATTTTGTTCCATATTTCTATCCCTACCGACCATTTCTTGAGTTTATTCGTTATCTTTCATTTTATGCTGTCCCAATGTTTCCGTCAAGCTTCACGGTTAAAATCTATCTTCTTTTCTTTTTACGATTTAGACGTGGTTTTAAATAACCATATAAAAATCCAGCAGATAATACGGGATACCATAAAAGTCCTGCTAATACGAAAACATTTCTCGAAACTAAAGCTGTTACTAAGCTAATAATGATACTTGCTCCAATGACTAATTGTAAAACAACTCCAATAAAATCATCCATCATCTCTTTTGGATCATATAAGGAATGAATATAAATCGAATGAGCTTTAGGATGTTTGTATAAAGAAGTAAATTGGAAACAAATCACCAACATCATAATCGATTGAATCGCTAGAATCCAATACCAAATGGGACTAGCAAATGATAACAACACCGTTACAACTATCATTTGAAGGAATACTGAAACATAGTTGGAACTTCTTAACGCTGTTCGAACTAATAAATAACGATAGGGGTGAATACGATTTGGTGTTAAACGTTTGACGAAAATATCCAATGATTGGTTTCTCTTCGCTTGATGTTTCTTCAAAAACGGCACATCTACAAATAATGCAATCACTCTGAAAATTCTTTGTTGACGTACTTGCTCTTTTAGGATCATTTCATTCCAGTTGAAGTTCACCATTTTAGCAGCTGCAAAACGATAAAGCCCAATTGAAAGAAGTGCCAACACTACTGTCATCGATAGAGAGACCACTTTAGGAATAAAAGAAAGAATTCCAAATAAGCAAATACTGTTCACACAATATAGTGCTACCTTATAAAATGAATGCTTCGGTAATTTTCCTTCAAAAATTGATTTTTGAATCATAAAATGGAATCCTTTTAAGGATAATAGAGTTACAAAAATTGCAATAAATGGAATCATTCCGTTTCCATATGCTTGCATAAAAATCGGCAATACAAAAATCGTTGCAATAAAATTCATCACTAATGGAAAAATCCAACTATATCGAATCGTACGTTTAAAATAAGGCTCAAAGTCTTCTCCAATCACACTTAAGAAGTGTAAATCAGCCTCTTCTAAATAAGTTGCAATTTCACCAAATAATGGAAAAACAGCTAGTAATAAACTTACAAATAAGATCAAAGGCCATTCTAAAATACGAATCGTTTTTAACCAAGTTGAATATTGAAATAATAGAAAGCCAAACAAGAAGAAAACAACAATCATAAAATGATCGTTCATCATATATTTGGCATATTTCATTACTTTTTTCTGATAAGTCTTAAAACGACTTCCCCACAATTGTTCACTATTCATGATGATCACCTGTATTCGTTGTTAATGCAAAATACACGTCTTCTAATGAAGTTTCATCAATTCGAACTTCGCCTTTAAGCGTTTCTAAATCTCCTTGTGCTTGAACCATTCCATCATGTAATACAATGAAACGATCACAATATTTTTCTGCCGTATCTAGCACATGCGTAGACATTAAGATTGCCGCACCAGATTCTTTTTTCTCTCTTAAAACTTTTAATAATGTGCGAATTCCTAATGGATCCAATCCTAAAAATGGTTCATCTACCACATATAATGGAACGTCTAACATTAAGGCACAAACAATGAGTACCTTTTGCTTCATTCCTTTAGAAAAATAAGCTGGAAACCAATCTAATTGTTTCGTTAAACGAAATTGCTCTACTAATTCCATCGCGCGGTGCATTGTTTCTGGTGTATCTTGTTGATACGCACGAGCTGTTAATTCAATATGCTCTCTGAACGTTAATTCTTCATATAACACTGGTGTCTCTGGAATCACTGCAATCAATTTACGATAATCTCGAACACTTTCTGCTACCGTATGTCCTTGAATCGAAATTTCTCCTGAAAATGGTTGAATAAAATTTGTAATACATTTAATCGTTGTACTTTTCCCAGCCCCATTTAATCCAATGAGTCCACAAATTTCCCCTGATTTTACTTCAAAAGAAATATTTTTAATGACAGGAACTTGAGTATAACCAGCTGTCATATTATCTACTTTTAATGTCATAACTTTCTCCAATCCTACACAATTTAGCATTATTATATCAAAAATTTAGCTTAGTTCCTAGAATCTTTCATTTGAAGAAAAACTTCTCGATTTCATTGCATTCCACTACTACACGTGGTACGATTTGTCTATATCAATCAAGGAGGTTTTTATGATGTCAGATTGCATTTTTGATAAAATTATTTCTAAAGAAATTCCAGCACACATTGTATATGAAGATGAGGTAGTCATTGCCTTTTTAGACTTAGGGCAAGTAACACCTGGTCACACATTAGTCGTGCCTAAAAAACACGTAAAAGATATTTTTGAATATGATGAAGAATTAGCTGCAGCTGTATTTAGCAGAATCCCCAAAATTGCTCGTGCTTTAAAAGCAATGAACCCAGAAGTAAAAGGAGTAAATATTTTAAACAATAATGGTGAAGTAGCTTTTCAAAGTGTATTCCACTCTCATATCCATTTAATTCCTCGTTATAAACACGAAGAAGGTTTTGGATTAAAATGGGAAACTCATGACTATTCTCACGAAGAACTAGCAACGATTGCCCAAAATATTGCTAAACATGTAAAATAATAAACAAAAATTCTAAAAATGGAGAAAAACTTATGAAAAAATTCGTAAAGGGATTACTTTTTGGAAGTATTGTTGGAGGAACTATTGCTCTACTAACAACAAAACAAAATGGTCAAAAAAATCGTAAACAACTATACGACAATATCGTAACTTTATCTGAAGAAATTTCTACTGTTAGTACAGGAGTACCTGTTATTCAGCACGGTGTGAAACAATTACAATATTATGTAATTCCTCAAGTTAAAGAAATTTCTCAAGACATTATGGAAGATATTCGAAATTTCAAACATATGAGTCAACCACGGATTAAGAGAATTCAAGAACATCTATCATCACTTCGACAACATATTCAAGAAGCAAAAAAGGAGAACTTATGATTCGATTATTTGCCAGTGATATGGATGGCACAATTTTACAAGATCACTCTACTATTCATCCCGATAATGTTAAAATGGTACGTTATTTACAAGATAAAAACATTCCATTTATCATTTGTACAGGAAGAGATTTTTACCAAGCTTCTCTTTGCTTAGAACCAGCCAATCTTCAATGCCCTGTCATTGGATTAAATGGAGCCGTTATTTATCAAGAAGATGGTACAATCCTAAAAGAAGTCACACTTTCTCATGATGATACACGTATTCTCGTTCAAGAAATTGAAAAATATCATAACAATTGGGATATGATGACTTCTAAAGGATTCTTCTCTTTACATTTTAAAGAGAAATTCGATAAAAAAGTAGCTACTTTTAAAGAAAATCATCCAGATCTTACTCCTGAAGAATTTGAAGCTGAGCTTGAAAAATTAAAAAAACTATTTTATGCCATCGATGTTTCTAGTGTTGAGGAAGTTTTAGAAGACCCATCCATTAAAATTTATAAAGTCCTAACTTCTAACTACGAAGCTGAAGATTCATTAATAGAAATTAAATCTTATGTCGAACAAGAACTTCCTAATCTAGTCGTTACTTCATCATTTAAAACAAATATTGAAGTCACTCACAAAGATGCTCAAAAAGGAATTGCGCTTCAATACTACGCAGACACTCTAGGGATTTCAATGGATGAAGTTTTTGCGATTGGTGATAATTCAAATGACGTTTCTATGTTAAAACTTGCTGGATATAGTGTAGCAATGGGAAATGCTAATCAAGAAGCTATGCAAACTGCTAAATATCAAACAGATGATAACAAACATGGTGGTGTTGCTAAAGCCATTCAACAATGTTTAGATCAACAACGTTAAAACTATTACCTCCTTATGGGGGTAATTTTTTTATACACTTTCCTTTTTAATAGTAAGAGGAGGTGATTTCATGGAAGCAGATATTCTACAACCACTCATTGCTCTAATTAGCAATATGGGATTTCCAATTGCAATGAGTATTTACCTACTTCATAGAATGGAACAACGGTTAGATACAATGATTCATTTGTTAACTGAACTCAATCATCATTTAAAGAAAGAGTGACTCTCCCATAGGTTTCATGTCATAAAATATAACATGACATGAGACCTGTTTTTTGTTTTTCACATTAAAATCTAGTAAACTAGACCCACATTAATTTTTAACATTATGGAGGTCTTTATGAAAATACATACGAACATTAAGAAAAAGAGCTTCTGGATTAGCTTATTAGGAATTTTATTCTTCCTTCTTTCTACTCCAATCGAAGCTGCTACGAAAAAATATACGATTGCAACAGATACCACTTTTGCCCCATTTGAATTCCAAGATACTTCTGGTAATTATGTTGGAATCGATATGGATTTAATAAAAGCTATCGCAAAAGAAGAAAATTTTGAAATTGAAATCAAAGCTTTAGGATTTAACGCTGCTGTTCAAGCTTTAGAAGCTGGACAAGTTGATGCAGTTATCGCAGGGATGAGTATGACAGATGAAAGAAAACAAAAATTTGACTTCACTGATTCATACTTTGATAGTGGTATTGGAATGGCAGCAAGCACTTCAAGTAATATTAGCACTTACGAAGAACTTCGTGGTAAAAATGTCGCTGTAAAAATTGGTACACAAGGAGCTAGTTTTGCTTCTTCTATTAAAGATCAATATGGTTTTACTATTTCAACCTTTGAAGATTCAGCAAATATGTATCAAGATGTAGTCAGCGGAAATAGTGTGGCTGCTTTCGAAGATTATCCAGTATTAGGATATGCCATCCGCAGTAATCACTTACCAATGACATTAACTTCTTATAAAGAACAAGTGACTCAATATGGAGTTGCCGTATTAAAAAATCAAAACACTGAATTTATCGAAGCTTTTAACCGTGGATTAGCTACTTTAAAAGCTAATGGTGAATACGATAAAATCATTAATAAATATATTGGAACAGATGATTCAACAACTGCTTCTACTGAAGATACAAGTTTATTAGGATTATTAAAAACAAACGCTCCTACTCTTTTAAACGGATTATGGAATACAATTTGGATTACATTTGTTTCTCTTGCAATTGCAACAATTATCGGTGTTCTTTTAGGATTAATGAGAACTAGCCGTATTTCAATTTTAGAAACAATTGCAACAATTTACATTGACTTTATGCGTGGTATTCCACTAATTGTTTTAACATTTTTCATTTATTTCGGAATTCCTCAAGCATTCAATATTCGTTTAGATGCTACGATTGCAGCTATTACGACATTAGGATTAAATGCTGCTGCTTATATCGCTGAAATTGTTCGTGGTGGTATTAATGCAATCGATAAAGGGCAAAGCGAAGCAGCAATGAGTTTAGGTTTACCATATTACAAATCAATGCAAAAAATTATTTTGCCACAAGCGATTCGTTTAATGGTTCCTTCATTTATTAACCAATTTGTCATTACTTTAAAAGATACATCAATTTTATCAATCATAGGACTTGTAGAATTAACACAAACTGGTAAAATAATTATTGCAAGAAACTTACAATCAAGTTCAATGTGGTTTATTGTTGGAATGATGTATTTAATCGTCATTACTCTACTTACAAAAATTTCAGCACGTTTAGAAAGGAAAGCATAAGATGGCAATTATCGAAGTAAAAGGCCTTAAAAAAAATTACGGTGAATTAGAAGTCTTAAAATCGATTGATTTAGAAATCGAAGAAGGACAAGTCGTTTGTATTATCGGTCCTTCTGGATCAGGAAAATCAACATTTTTACGTTGTTTAAACCGTCTAGAAAAAACAACAGAAGGTAAAGTGATCGTGGATGGTTATGATTTAACGGATAAAAACACTGATTTGAACTTTGTGCGTCAAGAAATCGGAATGGTATTCCAACACTTTAACTTATTCCCTCATTTAACCATTAAAGAAAATATCACATTAGCTCCTGTTGAATTAGGACGTGAAACGAAAGAAGATGCAGACAAGCATGCTTTAGAATTATTAAGAATGGTTGGACTAGAAGATAAAGCAGATGTTTATCCAAAAACATTATCTGGTGGACAAAAACAACGTGTAGCCATTGCTCGTGCTTTAGCAATGAAACCAAAAATGTTATTATTCGATGAACCTACTTCTGCTCTTGACCCTGAAATGGTTGGGGATGTACTAGAAGTTATGCAACAATTAGCAAAAGATGGAATGACAATGGTTGTTGTAACTCACGAAATGGGATTTGCCCGTGAAGTAAGTAACCGAGTGATTTTCATGGATGGTGGATATGTTGTTGAAGATGGAACACCAGAACAAGTCTTCAAAAATCCACAACACAATCGTACAAGAGACTTTTTAAATAAAGTTTTACATTAACATTTACAAAAAGACTTTTGGATTTCCAAAAGTCTTTTTATTCGATAAAAGAAAGGAATAAATTATGAATCATAGAGAAATTATTCATGCGATTCAAAAAGAAATGAAAAAAATTTTTACTCAAGAACATACTGGGCATGATTGGTACCATATTGAACGAGTATGGAAAAATGCTAAAAAGATTGCTGCAAATTATCCCGAAGCTAATCAACTTCATATTGAATTAGCTGCTCTACTTCATGATCGATATGATCATAAAGTTGTCGATAACGTCGAAAAAGCTAAACTAGAAGTTAGAGATTTATTAGTACAACATGGTTTATCAAAAGAATTGATTAAAAAAATTCTATACTCCATTGATGCTGTTGGGTTTCGCAATGGGAAGAATCCTCTTACGCCTATTTTAATTGAAGACAAAATTGTTCAAGATGCGGATCGACTAGATGCGATTGGAGCGATTGCTATTGCTCGTACTTTTGTATATTCAGGCGCACACCAACGTCCGATTTATACGGGAGAATCTCAAGAGATATTAGAGAAAGCTGAGCAACTTGAAGATACTGCTATTGGACATTTTTACGAAAAATTATTAACGTTGTCTGACACGTTACACACACCAGAAGCTCGTGAAATCGCAAAAGGACGACATGAATTTATGAAAGAATATTTAAACCAATTTTTCGCAGAATGGGAAGGATTAAAGTAAAATTTCTTGTACTCGTGAATAGGAACAGAAAAAATTTTCATGGTAGCCGGACGCCAGTAGCCCCCTTTGGGGTCTCTTGACTAAAAATTGAGCCTTGGTCTCAATTTTTCCTTGTCATATAAGCCACTGAACTTGTGGCTTATATGACTGCTACTATGAAAATTTTTTCTGTTCCTATTCACTCTCTTTTAATTGAGAAACGTATTTGACTTTACGGATACAATGATCACTGTTAATCCATCTCTGAAATTAAGTTATTAATTTCTTCTCTACTAATAACCATTTTAAACTCATTCATTGTCGGTAAATTTAACAAGGATTCAGGACCTATTAAATGAAAACCCATTTTTTTATAAAAATCAACTGCATTACGATAAGCAATTAGATAGACTCCAGTAATAGCTACTTCTTTATGCAAATTCATCACTTTCTTATAAATTTGTTTTATAATCATAGAACCAATTCTCATATTTTGAACCTTCTTATCTACAGCTAGGGCAACCACTTTAAGAACAGGTAGTCTATATTCTACAGCTTTATTATTAATAACATCAATATCAACATTATCAATTGCAATTGTATAAAAACCAACAATCCTATCATTTAGAATAAGAAAATGCGTTCTACTTACTGCTTTCGAATTATCCTCAACAGCCTGTTGAAATAAAAAATCATTTAGAACTTGAACAGTACAATCAAAATCTTGCGTTTTTTCTAGCATCTCCCTAAAAAAGGAATTACTGTCTTCTGTTGTTAATGTCATCTTCTATTTCACTCCATGTTAATTTTTGAATTTTTTGAAATCTATTTTTTACACTTTCTATCACTTGAGTTCCGTCAGCAAAAAATATGTTTTTAATATTTTCAGCTTCTTTTTCATTATTAACTTGAATCATCATATCTTTTTTACTTTTAATCATTTTTTCACTCCTCACTATATAAAAAACAGTTCATATATTAAACACAAAGTAAATTTGTTGCAATTTTATGCATATATACTACCATAACTAATTCAGTACGTCAAAACGGAAATAAAGTAACAGTTTTTACTAGTGAATGGAAAAAAATATTTTTACTGTAGCTGGGTCACCAGCAGCTTTGCTTTCGCGAATCTCATGGCTGAAATTTGAGCCTTGGTCTCAAATTTTCCCGTAATAGAATATACGGAATAAAGTTAAAAAACTTTTCAGGTGAATAGAAACAGAAAAATTTTCATAGTAGCAGTAATAAAAGCCACTGAACTTGTGGCTTTTATTACAAGGAAAAATTGAGACCCTAGGCTCAATTTTTAGCCATGAAACCGTCAGGTCTGCTGGCGTCCGGCTACCATGAAAATTTTTCTGTTTCTATTCACTTTTCGTCCGTCCAATAAAAGAGACTTTTCCAAGTAGCATGAGATTGGCATTTATAAGCTATTTCTGTTCTCTTGCTACTATAGAAAAGTCTTTCGAATGATTTTTACAATAATTCGGTACGTTTTATAAAATCTTTGTTACTCTTCGTTTCTCTTAATTGCTTCACGATTTGCTCGCTTGTTTCTAGCCCGTCACCCTTCATTGTGTTACGAACTTTCCATACCGCTTCTAAAACATGAGGTTCCAATAAAATTTCCTCTTTACGAGTTCCTGAACGTTTCACATCAATCGCAGGAAATACACGTCTTTCTGCTAATTCACGAGATAAATGAACTTCCGCATTCCCTGTCCCTTTAAACTCCTCATAAATCACATCATCCATACGGCTACCTGTTTCAATTAAAGCTGTTGCTAAAATTGTTAAACTACCACCATCTTCGATATTTCTTGCAGAACCAAAAAATCTCTTAGGACGATAAAAAGCTGCTGGATCAATTCCCCCACTTAATGTACGTCCAGAAGGTGGAATTGTTAAATTATAGGCACGTGCTAAACGTGTAATACTATCTAATAAGACAATGACATCACGACCATCTTCTACTAAACGCAATGCACGCTCTAAAACTAATTCACTCACTTTAATATGGTGTTCCGGTGTTTGATCAAACGTTGAAAATACAACTTCAGCATCTACAGTTCTCTCAATATCCGTTACTTCTTCTGGTCGTTCATCAATTAATAAAATAATTAATTCCGCTTCAGGATAATTAGTTGTAATTCCATTCGCAATTTCTTTTAATAAACTTGTTTTACCAGCTTTCGGTGGAGCCACAATTAATCCACGCTGCCCAAATCCAATTGGGCAAATTAAATCTAGCATTCTAGATGCAATTCTACCAGTAGTCGTTTCTAATTGCATTTGTTTTTCAGGATATAACGGTGTCAATCCCGGAAAATGATCTCTTTCTTTTGCTTCTTCAGGATCTTTCCCATTGACTGCTCCAACTTGCATTAGTCCATTAAACTTTTCACCCGTACGTGGAGGACGAGCTGGCCCTGCTACTAAGTCACCATTTCTTAAGGCAAATTTACGAATTTGAGAAGAGGAAATATAAATATCTTCCTGACTAGTAGAATAGTTAATTGGCCGAAGGAAACCAAATCCTTCTGCATTATTAATATCTAATACTCCTTCTACTTGGAAGAATCCAGTCGCTTCTTCTTGAGCTCTCAGAATTGCTAGAGCTAATTCTTTTTTATTCATTTGTCCATAATAAGGAATTTTATAATGCTTGGCAAAAGCATACATTTCTTTTAAAGTCTTTTGTTGCAAGACTGGTAAAGTTACAGTTTCAATTGTTTCTGACATTTTAATCCTCTTCAATCATTTGAATATCGGCACCTAATTGTTGTAAATTTTCTACAATATGAGAATATCCTCTTAAAATATGTTCAATATTGCTAATCTTTGTTGTTCCTTGAGCCATTAAACCTGCAATAACTAATGCTGCTCCTGCTCGTAAATCACTTGCAGCAACTTCACAACCCGTTAATGGTGTTGGACCAGTAATTGAGATCACATCATTTTCTACACGTCCTAAAGCTCCCATACGATTTAATTCTGGGATATGATTGACACGTTTTGGATAAATTGTATCAATAATTTTTGCTTCTCCAGTTGCTTTCATTAATAATGGCGTAATTGGCTGTTGTAAATCAGTTGCAAAACCAGGATAAGGTAATGTTTTAATACTTACAGCTTTTAAATCTTTAGAAGGAGCTACATAAATATCTTCTTCTCCAATCGTCATTTTCACGCCCATTTCTTCCATTTTTGCAAGTAAGCCTTCAATATGTTCAAAAATGACATTCTTAACCGTCACTCCTTCACCAACTGCTGCAGCAATCGATAAATAAGTTCCTGCTTCAATTCTATCTGGAATAATCGTATGACGACATCCGTGTAATTCATCTACACCTTCAATACGAATCACACTAGTACCAGCACCTTTAATATTGGCACCCATTTTGTTTAATAAATTAACTACATCAATAATCTCAGGTTCTCTTGCAGCATTTTCAATAATCGTTTTACCTTTTGCACGAACAGCTGCTAATAAAATATTAATCGTTGCTCCTACGGATACAACGTCCATATAAATACGAGTTCCTGTTAATCCTTGACCGTTCGTTAATAAATAAATGGCTCCCATTTCATTACGAACATCTGCTCCTAATGCTTTGAATCCTTTAATATGTTGATCAATTGGTCTTGGTCCTAAGAAACATCCTCCAGGAAGTCCAACAACACCTTCACCAAATTTTGCAAGAGTTGCTCCCATAAAATAATATGAAGCTCTCATACTTTGAATTTTTCCACTTGGCATTGGAATGGATAACATATTTGTTGGATCAATCGTTAATACTCCTTCTTCAAAAGTCGTATGAACATTAAAATCTCTTAATATTTCTATTAATGCGGCTACATCTTGAATATCTGGAACACCTTCTAATACAACTGGTTCTGATGCTAAGATTGCAGCTGGAATTAATGCTACTGTACTATTTTTAGCACCACTAATCGTTACTTCACCAGTTAGCGGTTTTCCTCCATTAATGACTAATTTTCTCATTGATTCAAATCCTCTCATAACATCTTCCCTTCCATTATACCATGCCTTTACAAAAAGGCATACTTAAAACTTTCTTGAAAATTGTCACCCATTTATGAATGTTAAGTTGACAATCTTTTCTTATCTCGATACAATTTGAATCAACTAAAGGAGGATTTTTATGACTACAAAAGAAGCTGTTTTACTCTATCTTCAAGAACACACTGGTGAACCAATTTCTGGAGAAAAAATGGCACTAGCTTTAAATAAATCTCGTACTTCAATTTGGAAAGCTATCCAATCACTAAAAAAAGAAGGCTATGCCATCGATTCTTCTACGAATAAAGGATATACCTTATCTGAAAATAATGATGTATTATCTGAACAACAAATTAACCAAGAACTCATTCAACAGCATCATCCAATCGATTGGATCATTCAAACAATGGAAAGTACTACTTCCACCAATGATCTAGCAAAACTATATGCAAATCAAAACTCTACTACTCCTGCTATTTTTATTAGTGAAGAACAAACAGCTGGAAGAGGCCGTTTAGGAAGAAAATTTGTTTCTCCAGCTAAAACGGGTTTATATATTAGTCTTTGTTTATTCCCTACTATAGCATTAGAAGACTTGTCTCTGATTACTTGTGCGACAGCTGTAGCTTGTGTAGAAACGTTAGAAGAATTAACAGGGAAATCTCTGAATATCAAATGGGTAAATGATTTATTTTATCAAGATAAAAAAGTTGGAGGCATTTTGACGGAGGTCATAAGTGATTTTGAGTCTCAACAAGTACAATCACTTATTGTTGGAATGGGCATTAATCTAATTGAAGCTCGAGACAACTTTCCTGAAGAATTACACTCAATTGTGGGAAGTATGTTTTCTTCTAAAAAGGAATATGAAGCACACTCTTTTAATCGTAATCATTTTATTACGACATTTTTAGAAAAATGGGCATTTTATTATGAAAATCTTTCTAAAAGAGGCTTTATCGATTCTTATAGAAAACACTCAAATGTCATTGGAAAAGCTATCAAAGTCATTGAAGGAAACCATGTTTATCATACTTTTGCAAAAGATATTGACGAAAATGGACATTTAATAATTGAAAAAGAAGATAAAAGTTTGCATACATTATCGTATGGTGAAGTTAGCATTCGTACGAAATAATGATTTATTTTATAGTTTTATCAATAGTTATATAGAAAAAAGAAGTCTCGCAAAAGCGAAACTTCTTTTTTTCAACTTTTCTAAGATATTCTTCTTTAAATTCTATGAATATTCTGTTGATAATAATTAGTTTTCTTAAATTCAGAAAATTCCTTATATACAGTAATTGTTTTATTTTCTACTACAATATACATTGAATACTTTGGGAGGTTTTCTTCATGAAAAACATGAGTCGATAGCATCAAGAATTCAGTATGTTCCAATAAATAAGTTTCAATAGAACTTGACTGTTTAGTACTTAATCCTTAAAAAGGTTCATCTAAAAGTAGGCTATTTCCATGACTTAAAATCCTTGCTAAATTAATACGTTTTATTTGCCCGCCTGATAGATTTTTCCCTTGATAATCAATCATTTTTGGAAATTTATTATCAATTTCAAAAATATTATTCAATACTTCTGAAACTAATTCATTAGAAAATAGAATATTAAAACTTAACGAGTCTTTAAAGATGAAATCTTTTTGATAAGCCATATTTAAATTTGAATTTTTAGGTTCAATAATATAATCTCCTTCATCTAAGGGTAAGTTCCCTTTAACAAGGTTTAATAAAATACTTTTACCGGCTCCACTTTCTCCTACCACCAGCACCTTATCTTTATTTGTTAACTCTAGTTGGATGTCCTTCAAAATCAGATTTCCTCCAAGTGACACGTTACCCGACTTTATCGATATTTTTTCTATAGGCAAATACGTTTGCTGTGACATAGTGATATTCTTTTGTAACACTTCCTCAACTTTCTCTCTAATAGTTTTTACTGAATTAAACTGATTATAAATATTAATCGCTAATTTTACTGGTGTGATAATTCTGTTAGAGGCAAAAAATACGGCAATTAAATTGGACAAACTTGTTTGCTGTGACATCACAAAATATCCACCTATAGCAAGTGGAAAAATATAGCATAAAATAGATATACTTCCAATGACTAGTACGGATAAAGATTGCATATTATTAAGCATCAAAAAAGATTTTTCAGTTTCAAATACTCTTGAAAAAAATCGTTTGATAAAAATCGTTTCCGTATAAAATTCTTTAATTTCTTCTGAAGATTCAATAGTTTCACTTAGGGTTTCAGTATAATCTTGATTTAAAGTTGACCAATTTTTCGTTCTATCTGCTAAGACTTTTTTAAACAGTACCGGTACTATAGATGGAATAAGAGAAAATGCTAAAAAGATGATTGCTATAACAGAATCTATAAAAAAACTATAAAAAAAAGCCGTAAAAGCATAAAAAAAATACAAATACATATCAAAAAAAGGAATAATATAATTTGTTTCTAATAATTTTAGATCATTCATAAAAAAAGAAAGGGTTTCTTTTTTCACTTCTGCTTCTGAGTAGGCTCTCGAATCTTGCAGCAAAAAATTTTGCATAATTTTTTTCTTTATATATAGATTAGCATCAAAAACAAACTGATATTTCATTCGATTATAAATGTAATTTGACAATAGCACTATAGCATAGATCAAAAGAATAACACAAATTAATTGCAGAAATTCTTGAGGATTATCTTGACTTGCCAAGTCAATTAAATTTTTAAACAACGAAGATATTAGAACTCCATCTAATGAAGCCAATATCATAATAAAAAATATAAGTACATATTTAGGGACATTCCATACTTTATATATCATGATTACCACCACACACTAAATATAAATTATTGTAAGCTATCTAACTTTTCTATTTTTTACTGACTTAATCATAAGAAACACCTCTTATTTATAAGCGTTTTCATATTCATCATATCACTATTTTGGATGATGTCAATGTATTATTTCTTAACAGTAACAAAAATGGCAGAAGCCAAACTATCGGCTCCTGCCATAAAGATTTACGTCCTTTGCTACTTCAGATAAATCCTATTTTTTCGCACTCTCATAAATTTCCGTTCAAGTAAAATGGACTTTCGCAGTAGCAAAAATGGCAGAAGCCATCGCTTGGCTTCTGCCATAAGGAAACTTTGAGACCCTAGGCTCAAAGTTTAGCAATGAGACTCGCAAAAGCGAGGCTGCTTGCGTCCTTTTCTACCACAGACAAGTCCTATTTCAATTCCTCAGTAAGGTCGTATAATTGATCCACTAATTTTCCTACGTAAGCAATGGCTTCTTTTAGTGGTTGTTCTGTCGAAACATCACATCCAGCATGACGTGCTAAATCTTTTGCAGATAGGCTACCGCCTAATGCTAATGTATCTTTCCAAACTTGTGCTTGAGAAGGATCTTCCTCAATCTTATTCGCAATTGCTGTACCAATTGTTAACCCTGCAGAATAAGTATATGGATATAATCCCATATAATAGTGAGGTTGACGCATCCAAGTTAATTCTGCTCCTTCATTGACTACAAGACTATCCCCGAAGAACTCTTCCATTACTTCACGTTTCACTTTAGATAACACATCTGCATTTAACATTTCATTATTATCTACCATCTTATAAATACGATCTTGGAATACTGCTTCTAAATAGTGAGTGACCATATTATGGAAGTAAGTACGACTAATCATATTACTAATAACCCAACGTTTGAAACGAGCATCTGTACTATTTTTCAATAAATAATTTGAAACAATAACTTCGTTACATGTTGATGGAGCTTCTACAAAGTATAATGAACATTCATTATTAAACATTGTTAACTCTTCTCCAACACGTTTAAAGTGGTACGCATGTCCTAATTCATGAGCTAATACGAATACTTCATTCATTTTTCCAGTCCATGATAATAAAATATAACTTGCTACTTTAGGAACAGTCGCACAGAATCCACCTGTACTCTTACCAATATTTTGTGGGAAGTCAGTCCAACGTTTGTCGTAACTTTCGTCAATCATCGCTTTATAGTCTTCCCCTAAAATACCAAGAGCTTTCTTCAAATAATCTCTAGATTCTTCAATAGACATGTCTACCTCAAAATCAGGATCTAAATTGATTTTACAATCTGCAAATTGCATATCCTCTACATTATGTTCTCTTGCTAATAAACGAATATAACGTTGAATATGTGGTGCTAAATCTGTCATCAATGTACGAATTTGGCGATCATATAATTCACGATCCCCATCTTGTTTGTCTAATAAGTAATCAATGACACTATCATAACCACGCATTGTTGCAAGCATTTTTTCTTTTTTAATCGTTGAAATATATTCATTTGCAACTGTATTTTTATAGCGATTTAATGTTTTATAGAAACTTTTCGCTGCATTACGGCGAACTTCTGTACGATTATCCATTTCATGTAAGTTTTCATATAAAACAAAACTATTTTCATAAGTTTTTCCATCAGCTTCAAATGAGTCAAATTCCATATCTTCATGTTTTGTTACTTCATATAATTGATAGAAACTTGGTAAGCTAGACATATTTGATAAAACTTGTTCTGCATCTTTGGATAAAGTATGTGCCTTAACACGAATAATTTTTTCAATAAAGTATGCTAAATCTGGACGTTTTTCTGCCACAAATTGGCGTAACAAACTTTCATCTAATCCAACAATTTCAGTATCATAGAAACTCATATTCAAAGCCCATGCACTAGCTACTTGTTCAAATAAAGTTGCATTTTCAACCACTGTATCATTGAAACGGTCTACAGTCATTGGTAATTCTGCATAATGAGACAAACGGTAGAATGTTTCATATAATGCTTCATATTCTTCAGTAGCAGCAGTTAATACTTCTAAATCCGCTAGTTTGTCTTCATATTTTTCTTTGAAGCTCTTTAATTGAGCTTCTGTTTCCTTTAATGTTGTACGATATGCTTCATCACTTGGATATAATAATGTCATATCCCAAGTAATCGATTGATCGACTTCACTACGTTTTACTAATTTTACATCACTCATTTGTATCCCTCCATACATTCTTTTGTATTGCTATTATAGCATATTATTCTTCATTCTCTAGTGTATTCGTCATGAAACTATCTTCCATTAATCCATTCATCACTTCTGTAATCAATTCCGTGTGAATTGCTTTTAGGCAATCCTTCTTATTCCAACCTTGAACTACTATATTCGATAAGACTAATTCATTAATATGATACGAAACTGTTGCCGATGTAATCCCTAATTGTTCCGCAATTTTTTTAACACTCTTTGTACCTTTGGCAATCTCGCAAAATATTTGATATCTTGTTTTATCTCCTAAATTTTTAAAAACATTAATTCGCTCTTGTTGTTTATCCAATCTTGTTTGGATGACATGTTGAATGACTTCTAATGATTTTGCCCCTAGTATTAATAATTCAGAATCTTGAAAATAGAAATCCGATAATAATAAGGTTGGAATGACTGAAATTTCATCCGATGTCCAGTCAATTTCTTCAATTTCCTTTGTTCCAGTAAAAGCCTCTGCTAAAATCGTTGGATGCTCATGAATCGTAGCTTCAAATTCCGTATAAGATTTTTCTAAAATTGGTAAATATTCTGCATACACTTTCTCAAAAATGGGTTTCAATGTTTGATGCAAAGAAATAAAATCTTCTACAAACTTTTTAGGCTGCGACATAATCGTAAAGTAATTCCAACGTACAGTATCATCAATCGGCAAATTTTTTAAGAAATCTAGAAAAGCAAATTGATTTCCTAATAACTCCTGAACTTTTTCTTCTACTTCTACCTCTTCTTCATCTTGCTTTACAATATTTGTCATCAATTGTTGCTTAATTTGACTTTCATCCATCGAATGTAAAACTTCAGCATACTCATCAAAAGAATGATAACGGAGCACATTTTTTACATTGACGAAAAACATTCGTAAAGCATCATCCTTATAGAAATAGAGAATATTATCTTTATAAGGTTCCAACGGAACACTCATATGTCTCATTTCTTCTACAATAACTTCTAATTGCTCTTCTAAAGGTGATGAAGGACGTTCCTCATCTCTATCCTTTTTCAATATCAATATTGGATACAGCAGCTGATTGATAAACTCCATCTGCTCTTGTTTAAATTGCATTTGCCCCCTCCTGACTAGAATCTTGATACATACGATTCGCTACTATTAAGAATACCACTAATCCCACAATAGAAACAACTAAACACACTGTAGCATTCGAAACATCTAGTAACATCCCAAAAACTAATTGACCAATTGGAACAGAAATCGTAGCTAACATCCCCATTGTTGTCCCAATTCTTCCTAAATATTCTTCTGGAACCATTTTAGCACCTAAAGTTGATAATTGAATATTAATATAGGTTGCTAAAACAGAAACAAGGATAAATCCTACAAGAATACCCGCTAACGACATCCATTGATTCAATAAAAAAATATCACGAGCCATTGTTCCACACATGACCACGAATAATCCAATAACAAATCCCCCTGTATATTTCAATAATAAGTGAACGGGTTCTTTACTATCTTTAATTAAACGATACGCAATGAGTGGAGAAATCATACTCACTACTGCTACAAATGATTCAAACATACTAAATTCTGTATTTGAAAAATTCAACGTCACTCGGATAAAGTAAGTAATGACAATTCCAAAAATAGGCGACATTAAAAAGTTAATAAATAAAGCCAGCAATACGACGATGATAAGATTTGGAATTTCAAACGCAATTTTAATGCCATCTTTGAAATCTGTCCAAAAACTATTCACAACAGATTTCTCCTCATCCATTTGTTTTTGAACTTTACGTTCAGGAATTTTCATAAATGCATAGCCAATCATTGTAAAAAATAAAATACTCCCTGAAATGAATAAAGAACCAGTAATAGAAAAAGTCGAATAAATGAAAGCTGCTACAAATGGTGTAATAATATTTACAATTCCATTATCCACTTGCATCCAAGTATTTGCTAACGCCAGTTGACTTTCTTCTACAATCGCAGGTAAAACACTCATCATTGGACCCGATTGAAAAACTTCTACCAATTCTAAAATAATAACCAAAACATAAATGGCTACAAGTGATAAATTACTTGTTACATAAGTCCCCATCCCAAAAACCAATAACGTAATAACCGTCATCAGCGTTGTATAAACTAATCCTTTTTGTCGATCCACTCGATCTCCCCACACACCTGCAATTGGCGAAAATAGTATTCTAGGGAAGATAATAATCGAAAGAATACTAGCAAAAGCCGTTGCAGAGCCCGTCTTATCTAATACATAGAGAGACAATGCGTATTGAATGATATTACTCGCTGCTCCCGCAAATGTACTACTAAACCATAATTTTCTAAAATTTGCATTATTTAATATGATACCCACAAAATTTCAACCTCACTTTCTAATAAAATTAGATAAATATCTAACTTTATTAGAAGTGTACTGCTAGAAACAAAAAATGTCAACAAAAATTAGATAAAATTCTAATTTTTGTTGACATTTCATTCAATTACATTTCTGGATTCCATTTACCTGTTGCGTCTACATAATAGCTTCCAATCCATGTATCACGGGCTAATGCTCCATTTTGGCCTAAATAGTATGAATCTTTCCAATAGTCACGAGCATATTTACCATTACCATGTAAGTAGAACCAGTTTTGATAATTGGCATCATAGACCCATTCTCCACTAGCCATATAACCGCCAGCTTCTAAATAGTAATCGCCTTTCCAAGAATTCTCTAAATACTCTCCATCGGCATCAAGATAGAACCAACTAGAATAATTCGCATCATAAATCCATTGAGAAATTACTTTTTCTCCATTTTTATAATAACTACGATCTGACCAACCATTTAAAACAGTGGTTGTTTCTTTCGATTGACTAGTAGATTTAGCCTCTTCTTTATTTTCCGAAGTTGCATTTACATTTTTTACAGTTGTTGTCTGTTTAGAAGATGATTTGGCAATTTTACCACCAGTTGTAATGTTAACTGATGCTTCACCATTTTGACCTAAATAGTCTTCTGATAAATTAGAATCAAAACCATTTCCTTTTAACCATTCCGTATTGGTAAATGCTTGTGCTGTAATCACACCTTTACCTTCTTTTTGGAAAGCTACTAAAGCTGTATGAGTAAAATCTGGACGAATTAAATTCCAATAATGTCCAATTTGTTCTCCAACTTCCAATGGTTGATTGTTTACTTTCGATTTCACATAAGCTGCTTTTTCACCGTAAAAATATTCAATTCCTTCTAATACTCCTGTACTATTCCAGGCTAAATTTTCCCCATAACTACGTACGTTATCTTTTACAATACTAAATGGGTCACTTTCTCCATTTGGACGACTATGAGCAAGTAAAACAGAAGCTTCTACTGAACGAATTTCAGCAATTTTTTCTAAAGCTGTTGACCATTTAATCGGTACATAACGATCGACTAAACCTTCTTCATAAGCTTCTTTACGAATTTCATTGATTCGATTAATAATCGCTTCTTTACTATCAGAAATGTATTTCCCGCTAACTACTGTTTCTTCAGCATACGCTGTAGTAGTATTCGCATATGTTCCAACAGTAAATAATGCTAACGCTGAAAGACAGCCTAATAATAACTTTTTATGTTTCATAGATTTCCCCCTATTTAATCTTTCTGTCAATTATACACTTATTTGTTTTCATTTCATGAGCAGTTATATAACAATTTGATGACAATTTAAATTTAGAATAATAATTTAGGATTCTTATTTTTATTGCCCAATTTTTTTCCATAATTGCCCTGTCCATTCTTGAACTTTAGACCATATTTGTTTTCCTGTTTCTTCTGCTCTTTGAATCAACTCATCTACATTTAAAGACGAATCTTTTTTCTCAACAGTCACAGCAGGAGAAACTCCAAATGGTGTATTTTTTGGATAGGTACTTAACAATCCATACATTTCTAATTGGAATAAAGGACCAACTCCATGGGTGCTTGATACCGCCAATGAATATTTAGCAGAATCATCATAACCCATCCAAGTAGCAACAACCATATCAGGTGTATAACCAATCATCCATTGATCTCGTGCACCATCTTCTCCATTAACGGTTTCCGTAGTACCTGTTTTTCCAGCAATTGTATAACCTGCAGGAGCAGCATTTGCTCCCCCTCCACCAGGTGCATAAACTGTTAGTAACATACTTGTCATTTTATCAGCAACAGACTCACTTGTCACTTTATTTGTTTGAGGAGTAGTATTATCAACAATTACCGCACCAGTAGCATCTACAATTTTCGTCACAAATCTTCCCTTAGCACGTACACCTTTGTTGGCAAAAGTGGTATAAGCTGAAGCCATTTCCATTGGGGATACACCCTTTGTTAATCCTCCCAAAGCAATTCCTAAATATTCATCTTCTGGAACTGTTGAAATTCCAAATTGAT
>NZ_CAUUHX010000013.1:0-36174 GCF_963545075.1 uncultured Granulicatella sp. | reverse complement strand
TAGGGATTATTAAATATAAAGATGGTACATTTGATATTTTTTTAGAAAATTTATCGCTTTTTATCAAGTTTCTATCTGACAAAAGTTTTACAGATGATTATTTTGACTTACCGCTTTATCACGAGGCGATAGAGAAATATGGCTCGCTTGATTATACACAGTGTTTTGGATTTGTGCCACTTTTGGCTTTGGGTGGATTTAAAGACGTGAATCATCTGGATACGGTAAAAATGTATGAACATATTTTACTAATTACTCAATTCACTGGTCCTATAGGAGATTAAAAGTAATCATACTCTTGATAATCTAATCAAAATTAAGGTGCAACTCAGAAACTATAGGAACATTTTCATAATAAATTAGATTGAGGTATTAAAAATGGATGTAACAAAATTAAATATACTATCCTATATTTTATATTCTGAAAGCAATGCTGAAGCTGTGGAACTAGTTAAATCTATTAATAGTGAAGATGATCTTTTTGTTTTACTTGATAATTATAACTGGGATAATGGTTTTGAAATTCCAGAGGCAATTATTAATCATCCTAATTGTACTCTCCCAGTGGCCTTATTAGCTTTTCATCGAGCAGACGGTATACAATATTTACTTGAAGGAGAGGCTATTTTTGCAAATCGCTTATCGAAATCCTGGGAAAATTTTATAAAGGAAGTTTATGATAAAATTTTGAAACAGAAATATCCAAAGGGAAGTATCTCTTTTCAGCCTGAAATAACAAAAATTCAAAAGTTCAAATTAAATAAGTTGAATCCTAATCTCGATTCGTTTATTTTAGACGGAGTTTTAGGAAAAGATTTACATATTCGTCTTTAAAAATAAGAATAAAGTATCATTAAGAATGATAAGGTAAAATGTGAAGTGTGTTTGAAGCAAGCTCATTTATCTCTTGTAGAAGCTCATAATGATCAAACAAAATTAAATTAAAAATCATAAATCTTGTAAAGTGTTTAATTTTTAAAATTATGCGCATTGTAAAATTGAAATGATAACATGGTATTATCGGAGGAATTAATTAATTTCAAGTTAATTAATTCCTTTTTTAGTTCAAAAAGTATTTTTTAATATAGTATTGGACGCAAATAATTTGCAAATGTAAGGTTTGTTGTCACAGAAAAAGTCATTTCTATTTTTATGTGAATTTATGAGATTGTTATTTCGACAAAGAAATACTAGAATTACGGTGTACGATAAGAAAGTGAAAAAAGGAGAACTCGAAAATGAATTTACAACAATATTTAGGAAAAGATATTCGAGTTACATTTGTGGATGATCATGTTTTAGAAGGGCATTGTCATACTTTTACCGGAAGACTAGATACTGAAGATGAATTATATGATGAGATCACAATTGAAACAGACAAACATCCCTATGTTGGATTTAATGAAAGTGAGATTAAATGTATTGAAGTGATTTAGTGTTGAAAAGTAAGGTTAATTATTGATAAGTATCATTTAATAAGAGATAATTATTTTAAATCTAAAAAAGGTTATTTTCTATAAAGAGAGGAGAAGTACTATGAGTTTTAAAGATTATGTTTGGGATAAAGATTTTGAGTTAAAAGGATATTTTTCAGATTCTCCCGGTAATATTGCGTCTAATGATTCATTAAGTGGTATCTTACACTATACTCCACAAGAAATTACATTAGAATTATTCGGTGAATTTCCAGATGAAACAGGTAATTCATTTGGTTTTAGCAAAGATTTGGAAAAGATATATGGTTTTTCAAGTGATGGAAATGTATTGATTTTAAATACCTATGGTAAAACTATGGAACATATATCAACTCCTGGATTTTCCATTATAAAGTATGGAATAGAAAAATTTAAACTATATAATATTTTTTATAGAAAACTTGAAAATTTTCATTCGAAACCAGAAGATTGGATAGCATTAATTGATAAATTAGAAAAGGAGGAGATAATGGAATTTAGATTTAGTTTTGAACATATCGAAGAATGGATTGAAAAATCTTTAGTAACTATCAAGCATAGGGAGAATAAAGATATTTTTGAGAGTTCTATAAATGATTATAAGTCAACTAAAGCGGTAATAAATTCTCTTAAAATAAATTTTAAGGATATTCCTATTCTACATTCATCGTATACAACTACTTCTTTTAGAAGTAATTATTATATTAATTTTACTCCTGCTGATTCTGAAACAAAAAAATTTAATGATTTTTATGATGCTGCACTTAAATTTAATGAATTTATTGAGATTATTTCTAATGTACCCATTTCATTTACTAATATAGAATTTTTAGTTCAAGATGTATTAATTGCTGAAAACCGTATACCTCTTATAGAGGGAAAGTTTTTTGTACAACATGCTAGAAAGTATAAAAAATGGAACAAAAGTTCTCAACAAAATATTTCTTTAAGTAAATTAGATACTGACTTTGATCAAATACTAAATCATTGGTTTGATAAAACAGAAGAACTTGAATTTATAGTGAAACAATTTTCTAAAAATCTCCATGGTGATTTATATTTAGAAGATCAACTGGTTGATGCCATTCGGAATTTAGAAGTGTATTCAAGAAATTTTCAAATTGATGAAAATGGTAAACCAAGAGAATTGACTTTATCTAAACGATTAAAAGAACTATTTACTTCTATTGATAACATTAATCAAGATAAAATTTTCCCAAAAGAATTAGATAGGAAATTTTTTATAAAAAAACTAGTGGATACTCGTAATTATTATACTCATGGAGATAAAAAGGAAAACCATCCTAAATTGATTACAGATTTTCATGAAATGTATGATACGAAAGTACTTCTTCAAGAAGTTTTGAGATATTTTATTTATAAAGAATTAGGTATGAATTATAATTTGTGAAATGTATAAAAATATTATACTTTTTTATTTTAATGAATCGTAGTTAGAAACATAAGTTCTGATATATATAAGTTGCCTACAAGTTAGTTGTTTTAAAGGTTTAACCTTAATAATTATTGTTGCTTTATTTAAGATTTTCTAAAGTATCACTATTTATTGATTATTTAAAAGTAAATTGAAAAGTTATTATATGTTTTTATGATTGGTTATACAGAAATTTAATTCGAATGAATAATTTTAACATTCTTTACTTGACTATATTAATACAGTAAAATTATTTTGAATGAAATTTATAAAAAAGAGGTGATTTTTTTGAATAATAGTGAAAAATATAACGATAAAAGATTAGCACATCTTCAATATTCTCCTGAAAGCCAATATTTAGATAGAAAATCTGCTAGAAAAAACCATCAGAGTTGTTAAAACATTTAATAGCCTTTGCTAACGCGGATGGTGGACAATTGGTAATTGGAATTGAAGACGAGAAAAAAGGAAATATTATTACAGGGTTTAATGATGGTAATGCTTATGATATTAATGAATTTCGAAAAATTGACCGTGAAATGCGAGATTATCCTTTGCAATTATGTTTTGAAGAAATTCCTGTTGTAAATCATAAAGGGGAAGAGGATAAAATATTAGTAATATCAGTTGAATTATCTTCAAACAGAGTGATTATTGCACCTAATGATGATGTATATTTACGTCAGGGAAATGAAAGTGTTACATTAAGTTATGAGCAAAGAACTCAGCTTTATTATGATAAAGGTCAACGATTTTTTGAAGATGAAATTGTTCAAGATGCTACAATTGATGATATTGATGAGGAGTTAGTTAAAGAATATCTGAGTCATTTTGATATAATGAATTTTTCAGTAGAAAATGTTTTAAAAGCAAGACGTTTTATCATTAATAATCATTTAACTAAAGCTGCTATTTTACTGTTCGGAAAAAGTCCATCAGTCTTTTTCCCTCAAGCTCGTGTTCGTTTTCAACGATTTGAGGGGGTAGATATGGGGACAGGGAGTGGCTTTAATGTGATTAAAGAAAAGACTTTTGAGGATCCATTACCTAGATTAATAGTAAAAGTTAAAGAATTTATAGGTACTCAATTACGAGATTTTCAATTTTTAGAAAAAAATGGAAAGTTTAAAATAATCTCTGAGTATCCTGAATTTGCTTGGGTGGAAGGAATTGTTAATGCAGTAACTCATAGAGATTATTCTGTATATGGAGACCATATTAGAATTCTGATGTTTGATGATAGATTAGAAATTCATAGTCCAGGTAAATTACCTAATATCGTTACAATCGAGAATATTAAAAATGAACGGTTTTCAAGAAATCCACGTATAGCAAGAGTTTTAACTGAATTTGGTTGGGTTCGTGAAATGAATGAGGGAGTTAACAGAATATATTCAGAAATGGAATCAGCTTTTCTACATGATCCAATTTATACTGAACCTGGAAATAGGGTAAAGTTAACTCTTGAGAATAATATTTTAAGCCGTCATTTAAGAACGAGGGATTCCCTAGAAGTGGAGTTTCCTAATTATGATAATTTGAATATTGATGAACAAATGATTCTTCATTGTATGTATAACTCTGGAGAAAAATTAACAACAGCTAAAGCTTCAGAAATGACGGGTAGAAGTAGAAATTATTGTAGTAGAATGTTAAAGAAACTTACTAATCTTGGATTTTTAGAATGGTATGGTAATAACAAGAATGATAGAAATCAATATTATCAGATTATTCAAAAGTAAATCATGAAACAATATTTTCTTGAGAAGTAGAGTGCAGTAGAGTGCAGTAGAGTGCAGTAGAGTGCAGTAGGAGTGCAGTAGAGTGCAGTAGAGTGCAGTAGAGTGCAGTAGAGTGCAGTAGGAGTGCAGTAGGAGTGCAGTAGGAGTGCAGTAGGAGTGCAGTAGAGTGCAGTAGCAGTACTAACTACCTCCCTCATTAAATGAAATCTCCCAAATTTTCCATCATATATAGCTTATTCCTTGCATTTAATACAACTATAAATAATTCTTTTTATAAAATACTTTACAAAGTAAACTAAAATGTTATAATCAATCCATAGGCAGTGCAAACGTTTGCCTAAAAATTAAAAATAAAGGAGATTTGAATGATGAAAGATACATTCAAAAATATTTTGTCTTTCGAGTTTTGG
Source organism: uncultured Granulicatella sp. (assembly GCF_963545075.1). Classification (GTDB taxonomy): domain Bacteria; phylum Bacillota; class Bacilli; order Lactobacillales; family Aerococcaceae; genus Granulicatella. The sequence continues at coordinate 31,133 of NZ_CAUUHX010000013.1, read as the reverse complement.
CAAAAATTCGGTAAGGCTTTGATGGTGGTTATCGCTGTTATGCCGGCTGCTGGTTTGATGATTTCAATCGGTAAGTCACTTGTTATGATTAACCCAACATTTGCACCACTTGTAATCACTGGTGGAATTCTTGAGCAAATTGGTTGGGGGGTTATCGGTAACCTTCATATTTTGTTCGCCCTAGCAATTGGAGGAAGCTGGGCTAAAGAACGTGCTGGTGGTGCTTTTGCCGCTGGTCTTGCCTTCATCTTGATTAACCGTATCACTGGTACAATCTTTGGTGTATCAGGAGATATGTTGAAAAATCCTGACGCAATGGTATCAACTCTCTTTGGAGGTTCAGTCAAAGTAGCTGATTATTTCATCAGTGTTATGGAAGCTCCAGCGTTGAACATGGGTGTATTCGTAGGGATTATCTCTGGTTTTGTAGGGGCTACTGCTTTTAACAAATACTACAACTTCCGTAAACTTCCTGATGCACTTTCATTCTTTAATGGGAAACGTTTTGTACCATTTGTAGTGATTCTTCGTTCAGCAATTGCTGCAATTGTACTTTCTATTTTATGGCCACTTGTACAAACTGGTATCAATAATTTTGGTATCTGGATTGCCAACTCACAAGAAAATGCTCCAATCCTTGCACCATTCTTATATGGTACTTTGGAACGTTTGCTATTGCCATTCGGTCTTCACCATATGTTAACAATCCCAATGAACTATACAGCTCTTGGTGGTACTTATGAAATTTTAACAGGTGCAGCTAAAGGTACTCAAGTATTTGGTCAAGACCCACTATGGCTTGCATGGGTAACAGACCTTGTTAACCTTAAAGGTACAGATGCAAGTCACTACCAACAATTGTTAGATACTGTTCACCCAGCTCGTTTCAAAGTTGGACAAATGATCGGTTCATTCGGTATCTTGATGGGTGTGATTGTGGCTATCTACCGTAATGTTGATGCTGACAAGAAACACAAATACAAAGGTATGATGATTGCAACAGCTCTTGCAACATTCTTGACAGGGGTTACTGAACCAATCGAATACATGTTCATGTTCGTCGCAACACCTATGTATCTTGTTTACTCACTTGTTCAGGGTGCTGCCTTCGCTATGGCTGACGTTGTGAACCTACGTATGCACTCATTCGGTTCAATTGAGTTCTTGACTCGTACACCTATTGCGATTAGCGCTGGTATCGGTATGGATATCGTTAACTTCATTTGGGTAACTGTTCTCTTTGCTGTAATCATGTACTTTATCGCAAACTTCATGATTCAAAAATTCAACTACGCAACTCCAGGACGTAACGGAAACTACGAAACTGCTGAAGGTTCAGAAGAATCTAGTAGCGAAGTGAAAGTTGCAGCAGGTTCTCAAGCTGTAAACATTATCAACCTTCTTGGTGGACGTGCAAACATCGTTGACGTAGACGCATGTATGACTCGTCTTCGTGTAACTGTAAAAGACGCTGACAAAGTCGGTGATGCAGAACAATGGAAAGCAGAAGGAGCTATGGGTCTTGTCATGAAAGGACAAGGTGTCCAAGCTATCTACGGACCAAAAGCTGACGTATTGAAATCTGATATCCAAGATATCCTTGATTCAGGTGAAATCATTCCTGAAACTCTTCCAAGTCAAATGACAGAAGCGCAACAAAACACTGTTCAATTCAAAGGTCTTGCTGAGGAAGTTTACTCAGTAGCAGATGGTCAAGTTGTTGCTTTGGAACAAGTAAAAGATCCAGTATTTGCTCAAAAAATGATGGGTGACGGATTTGCTGTAGAACCTGCAAATGGAAACATTGTATCTCCAGTTTCAGGTACTGTATCAAGCATCTTCCCTACAAAACATGCTCTTGGTCTTGTGACTGAAGCAGGTCTTGAAGTACTTGTTCACATTGGTTTGGACACAGTAAGTCTTGAAGGAAAACCATTTACAGTTCATGTAGCTGAAGGACAAAAAGTTGCAGCAGGTGATCTTCTTGTCACAGCTGACTTGGATGCTATCCGTGCAGCAGGTCGTGAAACTTCAACAGTGGTTGTCTTCACAAATGCTGAAGCTATTAAATCAGTTAAATTAGAACAAACAGGTTCTCTTGCAGCTAAAACAGCAGTTGCTAAAGTAGAATTGTAATATACTTGAGGTTGGAAGCTGTTTTCCAACCTCTTGTTTTAGGAGAAAAGCATGAAATTTTTAACACTCAATACTCATAGCTGGATGGAAAAAGAAGCTGAAGAAAAATTCCAGCTCTTACTTGAAGACGTTCTTGACAAAGATTATGATTTGATTTGTTTCCAAGAAATCAATCAGGAGATTACCTCGCCAGAGGTAGAAGTTAATGATCTCTATCAAGCTTTGCCAGCAGCTGAGCCTATTCACCAAGACCATTATGTTAGACTTTTGGTTGAAAAGTTGTCAGAGCAAGGGAAAGATTACTACTGGACTTGGGCCTATAACCATATTGGTTATGACCGATACCATGAAGGTGTGGCTATCTTGTCTAAAACACCTATTGAAGCCAGAGAAATTTTGGTTTCAGATGTGGATGATCCAACAGACTATCATACTCGCCGTGTTGCCTTGGCTGAAACTGTAGTGGATGGTAAGGAGCTTGCAGTTGCAAGTGTCCACCTTTCTTGGTGGGATAAAGGTTTCCAAGAAGAATGGGCACGATTTGAGGCTGTCTTGAAAGAATTAAACAAGCCACTTTTGCTAGCTGGAGATTTCAACAACCCAGCTGGTCAGGAAGGCTACCAAGCTATTTTAGCTAGTCCATTAGGCTTACAAGATGCATTTGAAGTAGCTAAAGAGAAAAGTGGTAGCTATACCGTTCCACCAGAAATTGATGGTTGGAAGGGAAATACAGAACCACTCCGCATTGACTATGTTTTTACGACTAAGGAGATAGAAGTAGAAAATCTACAGGTTGTTTTTGATGGGAACAATAGTCCTCAAGTCAGTGACCACTTTGGCTTAAATGCTCAATTAAAATGGAAATAAAAGTGAATGCTAGACAAATCCTGTTGGTGAGAAATCATCGACAGGATTTTTTACAATTAAGTCATACAAGGAGAATTTCTCTAACGGATAATAATTTACGGACTTTATTAGGAGTAACAGATGATAGTGTCGGGGATATTCTACAAGTATTCATAATTGTTTACTAGAAATCTATTATCTTGTAAAATAAAGCTTAGTTTAAAAAGTGAGGTATAAAGATGATTAAAAATTTCTTACAATTAACACGTAAACAAAAAATCATTACAATTGCTGTTTATACAATTATTGCAGCTATTACGATGTATCTAGGGTATAATCAAACACAAGCGCCTGTTGTGACTACGAACTCTCTTACAGGATTCCAAAGTGCTCAACTACCTTCAGCTCCTGATAATTCTATTTTAGGGTGGTTAAATTTCCATAAAATTGGATTAGTTTTTGCACCAGTGAGTGTATTGATTCTTGATTACTTTAAAATCCATTTAATTCGTAAAGGATTTATTTTGAAAACATTATTAAGTGCAGTGTTAATTTTACTATTTGCCTTTTTATTACAAGTAGCATTAGTCATTGTCTTTACAGTCGTGGTATTGGTGATTGCTCTAACTTTTGTCTTTAATGAATTTGGTCCAAGTTCTGGAAGTTATGGCGGTGGTGGAGGTTATTCTGCTCCATCTGGAAATAACAATGATGCTACAAGAGCTGAACAAGCTAGATTAGCTAGTGAGCAAGATGCGGAACGCAGAAGACAACAAGATATTGATCGTTACGAAAGAGCAGCTTATGAATACCAAAGCCGTGGCTTGAATCGTGCTGCAGATGAAATGAATCAAAGAGCGAATAATTTGAAATAAGCATAAATTGAGACTTTTTGATGTAGGAACAAGTATACTACAGATAAAAGTCTTTTTTAGAAAGGAACATAATATGATATCAATGCAATATAAAATAAAATTACCAGATTCGTTTGACATGAATAAGATTAGAGAACGAGTTCGAGAAAATGGCCATAAAATGGACGGTTTTAAAGATTTACTCTTTAAAGCGTATCTTATCTCTGTAGAAAATAGTAAAAATGACATCAAAAAAGAATATGCACCATTATATTTATGGAAAGATTCAGAAGGAATGAATCAATTTATATGGGATGGATTTTATGATAATATTCTGAAATCATTTGGATGGCAAACTATTTCTACAGCAATTCCATTAGCATTTGAGAAAAAGGAAAACTTTAATAGCAGTCGTTATTGTGTAGAAATAACAAGAGAAATCTCAGAATCCACTCAAATGGAACGATTAAGTTTTTCAACTACCTTTGACAATAGTACGAGTCAATTATTAGTCTATAATCCAGAAAAATGGCAATGTAAGGAATATTATTTCTTTGAAGAACTTCCAGAACAAATGGAAGGTACAAATATTTATGAAATTTTACATTTATCATTAGAACAGTAAAATTAAAGGAGAATGAATATGAGCAATTATGAATTACCACGTGTGTGGAGTGAAGCTGATATCAATCAAGGAAGATTTTCAGGAATTAATCGTCCAACTGCAGGAGCACGATTTGAACAAGAATTACCAAAAGGAGAGAAACCATTCCAATTATATTCTCTAGGAACTCCGAACGGTGTAAAAATTACAATCTTATTAGAAGAGTTATTAGCATTAGGCATCAAAGAAGCAGAGTATGACTTATACAAAATTTCGATTATGGATGGAGATCAATTTGGTAGTGGCTTTGTAGAAGTAAATCCAAACTCAAAAATTCCAGCCTTATTAGATCAATCAGGAAAAACAAATATTAGAATCTTTGAATCAGCGAATATCTTATTATACCTTGCTGAGAAATTCGAACAGTTTCTTCCAAAAGAAGTTGAAAAACGTACAGAAGTATTAAACTGGCTATTTTGGCAAGCTGGATCTGCACCATTTGTCGGTGGAGGATTTGGACATTTCTTTAATTATGCTCCTGAAAAAATTGAATATGCGATTAATCGTTTTACAATGGAAACAAAACGTCAATTAGACTTGTTAGACAAAGAATTGGCAACGAAACCTTATATCGCTGGAGAAGAGTACACGATTGCGGATATTGCGATTTGGTCTTGGTATGGACAATTAGTATTAGATAAGCTATACCAAAATTCAGCAGAGTTTTTAGATGCAGCTAGTTACACACATTTAGTGGAATGGGCAAAACGAATCGAGAATAGACCTGCAGTTCAAAAAGGATTAGAAGTAGAATACAAGAGTTTATAACATTTTTTAGATTAACAAAATAACACTCTCAATTTTATGTTTGTTTCATAAATTGAGAGTGTTTCTCTTTAACTTAATAAGTTACCACATTAATCTGACCTTTGTCATATTCAGCAATGAAGATATCCGCTACATTATCATAGCCTTCTTTTTGTAATTCTTCCATTAACCATTCTTCAGACTTACCAATCGTGTCTAAAATTTCTGTTTGAACCACACCGTCTGTAATAATAGGGTATTTAGGATTTTCATCCCCAAATCTAACGATAATGAATTGACCATTTTGTTCAATCACAGCTCGTTTAACATCTTTTAATTGGAACACACCTTGAGAACGTAATTTAAGAGCCACATCTGCAGCAGATAAACCTTTTGATCGACAAGCTTCTGGATCTAACTTTCCATTTTTGATAATTATCACAGGTTTACCATCAATTAAATGTTTAATCATTGAAACATTCGTATTCAACCATTTCAATAGTAAAATTAAAATAGTCCAAATAATTAAAATAACAATATACTGAAGAATGGAAATCGAACTATTGTAAATAATCCCACCAATAATTCCCCCGAGAACAAAGTTTTGTACTTGGTCTACTGCAGAACTTGGTGCTAAATTTCCTTTACCAGTTACATTGATAACAAATACTAAAGAAATAAGACCTAAAGCTAACTTAATCGCAATTGTAATAAAAAAGCTCATTATTTTTCAACCTCCACAAGTTCAACATCTGATTTATATAATTCCATCTTTTCTAATAAATAGCTATCTTTGTTAGAGCCGTTTAAAGCACGATAGAATTGATCGCCAACTTTAATAATTGCTCCATCAGTCGTAGCAGAAGTGTTGACATATATCTTTTCCTTATCTACACCTAATTCTTTTGAAACAATTTCAATAAAGTGTAGAGAGTTACGGAACTGATTATTTGTAGATTGATTACTTTGAAAATTAGAAATACTAATTAAAACAACAGCTACTAAAGCTAAAATTGAAATAAGCGACAATTCACGAAACTTACTACCACGTTTATCTTGATAAGCTTTAAAAGCAAAAAATGCAGTGATAAGAATCAGTAATGCAGAAAGAATAAGCATTACCCAATCTTGCTGACTGATTTGACTTAATACATATTCATATGAATAAAATTTCATAACGAACCTCCTTTTTTTGAATGCAATTTATTATAAAATATTTATAAGTTGCAAGCAATCTATTCAGATGGAAAATAAAAAAGTAAAAGGAATATAAAACTTGATATAATTGTTGTAATGATGAATAAAGGAGAGCAAAAATGACAAGTGAATATCAAAAAATGATTGCAGGAGAATCGTATTCTCCATCAGATTCAGAATTAGTTCAGTTATCAAAAGAATCTAGACAAAAACAAAATGCCTTCAACAACGAAGAAAGCCCTAAAGAAGGAGCTAAAATCATTAAAAAGTGGTTTGGCTCAACAGGAGAAAATGTATACATTAACAGATGGGTAGTCGTCGATTACGGCATTAACATTCATATTGGAGAAAACTTTTATTCAAATTACAATCTAACGATGTTAGACGTTTGCCCGATTACTATAGGAAAGAATGCTATGATTGGACCAAATTGTCAATTCTTGACACCCCTTCACCCATTAGATCCAACCGAACGCAATTCAGGAAAAGAATATGGAGCACCTATTACAATAGGAGATAACTTCTGGGCAGGAGGAGGAGTCACAGTCCTACCAGGAGTCACATTAGGCAACAATGTCGTTGCAGGAGCCGGAGCAGTCATCACAAAATCATTCGGAGACAACGTCGTCCTAGTAGGAAACCCAGCACGAGTCATTAAAGAAATTCCGGTGAAATAAAGAAATAAAAAAGTACTTTACGTTTCGTAGAGTACTTTTTTGATAGGGAAATGTGGGAGGAATAATGGAAAAAATGACTATTTTTGCATATAAAAACGTTTTCTATTTTGAAAGGGATGATATATAATGAAAATATATGTAGTAATAATCAAAATAATATTAATTTGAAATAATAAAAGTAGAAGAAATGTAAAAATTATTAAAATTAGAGGAGAATTTTTATGAAATCTGAATTTATTAGAAGTATTGACGTAGATAAAATGACAGAATTATTATATTACCACTATAAAGCAAGATATTCTTTATATCACGAAATGGAAAGTGAATTTAAAGATGAATGGATTAATCTATATAATGATCACAGTTTTATATCTGAAGCAGGTATAAAAAGTTTTGATAAAAATATACGTAAGAAATTAAGAAAATATGTACGAGAAAAATATTCAATACAGGGAAAGTTAGATCATAGAATTGAAGTTGATTTTTTTAGCGAAAAAGCATGGGAGTATTTTAAAGAACATGGGTTAAATGTACAAAATGGGAAATTATTTTTGCGTTACGAACATATAATTCCTAAAAAAAGATATATTCAGAAACCTATTGAAGATTTAGCAAAAAATTCTTCAGAAATTACTTTTAAATTGAAAAATGAAATAAAAGAAAGAATAGAAGAGTATTATTATGTCGCACTGATTACTATATCGGAGGATAAAGAACTTTTAAAGAATGAAATGCCAGATGATTGGGATGGGAAAAATATATTTGCTAGATATGAAAAATCAGGAATTAAATTAATAAGAAATCCTTTATTTGAAGAGTTAAGTTAAATTTATATATTATTGAGTTGAAAATTTTTGAAAAAATCATAGAAAAAATATAAGGAAATAATAGGAAAAATCAAATGTTAATTAATGAAGAAGAATTAAAAAATAAAATTGTTGATTTAAGAGAATACATTGAAATTTTAAATGGAAGTAAAGGTATATTAAAAAATGAATATAATATAAAGTATCCTCAATATAAGGAACAAATTTACAATGATGAAACAGGAAATTATAAATTTTCTTCCCTTTCATTTGAACAATTATTCGAGAAAGTTATTTTGTATTTGAATAAACAAATTAAATGGTTAGAACAGTATTCCAATTTGAATGCAGAAATAAAACAAACCAAAATAAGTCAGTACTATAATAATATTTTAAACGAATTTGAATTTCCATATGAAATAAAATATTTTAAAAAAGAAGATAATAGTTTTGAAAGTTTTATAAATGTATTAAATTGGAAAAAGTTAAATCAGGATATAAATAGTCTTGTTGTTTTGAAAAGGTTTTCAGAAATTGAAAAAGACATAGTTTTAATTGGTGGAAATGGAAAAGGAAAGTCATTTTTAGCTAATTATCTAAAAGGAAGTACATTTAATTCTATGTCTGTGATTGGAGCACAAAAAGTATTAAATTTTAATATTAATGAAGGTAATTCATTAAGAGTTGATAAACATGATATTAAAGATGAACTTTTAGAAAATATTATTAAAGAATCTAAAAATACACAAACTACTTATGACTTTTTTAAATTAATAACTAATCAATTTACAAAACTGATAATAGCAATGCAGACAGAGTATACAAACGTTTTATATAAACTTCAAGCTGGTGATAAAGAAGTTAAAAAAGAAAATACTGTATTCGAAAAAGTAAAAAGAATATTTGAATTATTATTTCATAATATAAAGTTAAATTTTATTATGGGATCTGATATCCCTTTACTAGTAGAAAAAATGGAAAAGAATATTCTGTTAATGGTTTGTCAGAAGGAGAAAAAGTTGTACTCTATTATGCAATTAGTGTTTTAATGGCTAAAGATGATGGATTAATAATTATTGATGAACCAGAAACATATTTAAATCCTTCCATTTCAAATTTATTATGGGATAAATTAAAAGAAGAAAAACCCAATACACAATTCGTATTTATTACTCATTCTGTAGATTTTGTATTAGGAAGAAGTAATGCTCAAATTGCATGGATAAAGGAGTTTGTTTATCCAGATGAATGGAAGTTAGAACTATTAACAGAAGAAAATGAATTGCCTAAGCAAATGTTAACAGAGATTTTAGGAAGTTCAAAACCATATTTATTTTGTGAAGGTACAAAAGCAAGCCATGATTATCATATTTATAAAGCATTATTTGGAGAAAAATATACAGTTATTCCTTCTGAAGGACATATTTCAGTAATTAATAATGTTAAAGCAGTTAATGAATTGGAAGGGTTAAATACCGCGTATGGGATAATTGATTTAGATAATTTAACTGAAGAGCAAATAGAAAAGTATAAAGAGAAACAAATAGAAGTTCTTCAATTTAATGAAATTGAAATGTTATTTTTTGAAGATCATATTATGGAAACATACATGAAAAATGTAAATGCTTTAAAATATAATAATATAATAGAAGAATTTAAATCAAAATTTTTTAAAGAGATAGAAGAAAGTACTGGAAAAATTGCTTTAACATATATTAAGAAATGTGTTGAAAATTATTTATTAAAAGAAAAAATTGAAGAACATGCTGAATTTATTGATATTCAAAATCAACTGAAAAAATTTTCTAATTTTAATATTCAAGATCTTTATGCACAAAAAGAACAAGAAATTATTCAACTAGTTAACGATAAAAAATACTTCGAACTTTTAAAAGTATGTAATTTAAAAGGTCAGATAACTGGAGGATTAGCTAATAGATTTCTAGTTGGGGATTATATTGAGAAAGTAAAAGAAAAAATTATAGTTGATAAGTATTTACAATCATATATTCGAAATACTTATTTTTCAGATTTAAACTATTAACAATAAAAGTGAATTATTTGTCTTCATTTATAAAGTTAAATTGTAACGAAAAGATATTTTAATCTATAAATTGGAGTGTTATAAGGGGTATGATATAATAAAAATATGGAAAAAATACAAAGAGAAAAAATAAAATTACAACCTTTTACAAAGTGGACAGGTGGTAAAAGACAATTAATACCAACAATTAAAGAACTTATGCCGATTGAATATAATCGTTATTTTGAACCTTTTATTGGTGGGGGAGCGTTGTTTTTTGAATTATGTCCAGAAAATGCATGTATTAATGATTTTAATGAAGAACTCATAAATAGCTATAAAGTAATAAAAGAAAATCCATTAGAATTAATAACTCTTTTAGAGGAACATAAAAATAACAATTCAAAAGATTATTATTTAGATATTCGTTCAGCAGATAGAGATGGCAGATTAGAAAGGATGTCAAATGTAGAAAGAGCTGCTCGAATCCTCTATATGTTAAGAGTAAATTTCAATGGTTTGTATAGAGTAAATTCTAAAAATCAATTTAATGTACCGTATGGAAAATATTGTTCAAAGTTATTTGGAACAAGAAGGGTTTGTGATGGGTGTTAATTTATATAAAGAAATCTATCAAAATGAAGTTGAACAACTGTTTAATGTTGATTTATCCGCAAGCACAAATAAAGGAAATACATCAAAAAAGATTTGATTTTGTTATAAAAAGAGATTCTACAGTTTACTTAATTGAAACTAATTTCTATTCTGGTGGCGGATCAAAATTAAATGAGACAGCTCGTTCTTATAAAATGATTACAGAGGAAACAAAAACAATTCCAAATGTAGAGTTTGTATGGTTTACAGATGGTCAAGGATGGTTCCAAGCAAAGAAAAATTTAAGAGAAACATTTGAAGTATTAACGTATCTATATAATATTAATGATTTGAAAAATGGTATTTTAAAAGAATTACTTTAAAAATTATTTTAATTAGGAGGGAGATTATGGAGGATATTATTTCAGATGCTTTAGTAAAAGCAGGTGCTGAATTGTTAAGTTTGACTATAAAAGGAACAACAACATTAATAAATGCTAAAATAACATCACTACGTGAAGAAAAGAGTGCAGAAAAATTACGTAATTCTTATGAAGAAATTATTAATGAGTTACTTTCAGAGAGAGAACTAGCAATACGTATAGCGCAAGCTTATAAAGAAGAATATGAAAGAGTTAATATAGATGATAAAGATATAGAATATTTACATAATACTTTGGTTAAAGTTATAGAATTATTATTTTCATTTTCTGGAACGAATACAGAAGAACAAGAAAATTTATTAAATTTAGTTGGACTTTTAAATAAAGATACATTAAAAACAATGCAATTGTTGGGATTTAATTATAAAGAAGCAATTGGATTACCTTTAACAGAAGTATGTTCAGATGCAATTAGAAATAAATTAGGTTCTAGCTCAATGAAATCAAATAATAAGGGCAAGAAAAAGTAGAATGTAAAAAAAGCTATTTGAGAAGTTGCTGACAGAATGCGTTATTTCTTTATGGGGAACGCACTAGTAACATCTATCGTTAAAAGAATTGCTTTAGGAATGGAGAACTAGCAGTATGACAAATTTAAGTTGGATATTTTATCAAGAAATTCCAGTACCTCATGATGTTCAAGAACTATTAATTAGTGGAGAAGTAGCGGAGCGAGCATTTAGAACCGTTCGTGATGTAGCGATTTTTACCAATAAGCGATTAATTGTTAAGGATGTTCAAGGGTTAACTGGAAGCAAGGTTGAGATTTATTCTTTACCATATAGTTCTGTTCATATGTGGTCTACGGAAAATGCTGGAATGTTAGATTTCACTTCAGAAGTAGAGTTGTGGACAAGAGCGGGGAATATTAAGATTCAGCTGAAGCGAGATATTAATATTCGCACCTTTGAACGTTTACTCGCTGAATATATTCTATAAAATAATTTGCCGTGGATGAAATGTTGTCCACGGTTTTTTTATTGAAAATGAAAAATGATTTACAAAAAGGAGCGTAAGCGATTTTTGTTAGATGATGTAAGCATTTAAACAAATAAAGTTTCTATTCAATTAAAACTTTGGAAATCCCTTTAGTTATTGTAAAAAATGGTATAAAAAATGAAACACTTTCAATTGAAAATTTAAAATAAAAAATTTATTAAAAAATTAAGCTAAAAGTTTGCAATTTACTTCAAAAATGTGTACGATATCACTTGTAGATGAGAATCATTCTTATTTATCATGAAAATTTAGGAGGCTAACATATAATGAAAGTTGTAGTAGTTGGATGTACTCATGCGGGTACTGCTGCAGTAAAAACAATTTTAAATGATAACCCAGGCGCACAAGTCGTAGTATATGAAAGAAATGACAATGTATCATTCTTATCATGCGGTATTGCGTTATACGTAGGAGGAGTTGTGAAAGACCCTCAAGGCTTATTCTATTCTAGTCCAGAAGAATTAGCTTCATTAGGAGCAGAAGTTCATATGGAACACGATGTAACAAGCATCGATACAAAAGGTAAATCTTTAACAGTTAAAGATTTAAAATCAGGAGAAGAAAAAACAGAAACTTTTGATAAATTAGTTTTAACAACTGGTTCTTGGCCAATTCTTCCTCCAATCCCAGGACGTGAATTAGAAAATGTTCAATTATGTAAAAACTATAACCAAGCTAAAGAAATCTTTGCTAAGAAAACTGACAAGAAGAAAATCGTTGTTGTCGGTGGTGGATACATCGGTATCGAGTTAGTAGAAGCATTTGCTTTAGAAGGTAAAGAAGTAACATTAGTTGACGGATTAGACCGTATCTTAAACAAATACTTAGACCCAGAATTCACTGATATCTTAGAAGAAGACTTACGTGAACGTGGTGTACAAGTTCGCTTAAACGAAATGGTTAAATCATTTGAAGGTGAAAACGGAGTTGTAAACAAAGTTGTAACTTCAGGTGGCGAATACGAAGCTGACATGGTTATCTTATGTGTAGGTTTCCGTCCAAACAACGACTTAGTAAAAGACCAATTAGAAACAATGCCTAACGGTGCAATCATCGTTAACGACTACATGGAAACATCTGTTAAAGATGTATTCGCAGCTGGAGATAGCTGTGCTGTTAACTACAACCCTAACGATGGACATGCTTACATTCCATTAGCAACAAACGCTGTACGTATGGGTGCTTTAGTTGGTAAAAACATTAACGGACACAAAGTTAAATACCGTGGAACACAATCTACATCAGGATTACACTTATTCGGATGGAACATTGGTTCAACAGGTGTAAACGTAGGTAGCGCACCTCACTTTGGATTAGACGTACGTTCAGTATACGTAGTAGATAACCACCGTCCAGAATTCATGCCAACATACGAAAAAATCTACATGAAATTAGTTTACGAAGTAGGTACAAACCGTATCGTAGGTGGACAAGTAATGTCTAAATACGACTGTACAGCTTCTGCAAACACATTGTCATTAGCAATCCAAAACAAAATGACAATCGAAGACTTAGCTTATGTAGACTTCTTCTTCCAACCAGTATTCGACCGTCCATGGAACTACTTAAACATCTTAGGACAAGCTGCAGTAGAACAAGAACGTGTATTAGCTGAAGGCAAATAATTTAGTTCAATAACGAAACAAAAACGACAAGTATCCCAACGACACTTGTCGTTTTTTGCGTTTGCCACTCTTAATAACATAATCGCCCCTCACGTTAAGGAGAGTGAATAGAAAGAAAAAAACATTTTTACCGTAGCAGTAATATAAGCCACAACAGCAGTGGCTTATATTACGGGAAAATTTGAGACCCTAGGCTCAAATTTTAGCCAAGAGACCCAAAGGGGGCTACTGGCGTCCCAGCAACAGTAAAAATGATTTTTTCTTTCTATTCACGAGATTTCCTAAAAAAGAATTAAGGTAACGATTGAATTAGCATTTCTGTTCGTTTCTATGTTACAATAAGAACGTTGTATTCCATCAGGAATATAGAACTCAGACATTAGATACAATAACAGAAGAGGAGTACCCAATGAAAAGGAAAATTATGTACGACGAGCAAGATTCCCGCATCGACTACGGAATCATCCTACCCGTCTTATTACTAGCACTAATCAGTATAGCGACACTACTATCAACCACTTATATCCAAGTAGCACACGGATCCCTCAGAACCGTCTTCATGCAATTTGCGTGGTATGTAGTCGGCACAATCGCTATTATCGTTATCATGCAATTTGACTCAGAACAACTATGGAAACTAACCACCCTGAGTTACATCATAGGACTCATACTCCTAGTAGCCGTCCTATTCCTCTACGACAGAGGAACCGCAGCCGCAACCGGTGCGAAAAGTTGGTTCAGAATCGCTAGCTTCTCATTCCAACCATCCGAAATCGTAAAAATCTTCTACATCCTGATGCTCGCAAAAGTAGCGACCCATCATAACATGTTAACGAAGTATCGTACAAGAAGTACCGACTGGTATCTATTTGCTAAATTAATCGCATATGCATTACCAGCGTTATTACTCGTTATCCTACAAAATGACTTAGGAACAACCTTAGTATTCTTAATGATTCTTGGCGGCGTTATGATTATGTCAGGAATTAGCTGGAAAATCTTATTACCATTAATTTTAACAGCCATTTTAATTGGTTCATTATTGATTTACTTAGTAGTGTATAACCGACAATTATTATTAAATATCGGATTCAAAAATTATCAATTCGGTCGTATCGATTCATGGTTAGATCCATATCGTGACCAAGGCGGAGCAGGATTCCAATTATTCCAAAGTTTGAAAGCTATCGGATCAGGAAAAATGTTCGGTAAAGGATACGGACACTCAGAAGTATACGTTCCCGTTCGTGAGTCAGACTTAATTTTTGCGACAATCGGTGAAAACTTCGGATTCCTAGGCGGAACATTCTTAATTACCGTGTATTTCATTTTAATTTATCAAATGATTCGTGTATGTTTTGATACAAAAAATGAGTTTTATTCTTATATTGCAACAGGAGTAATTATGATGATTTTATTCCACGTTGTAGAAAATATCGGAATGACAATCGGACTACTACCATTAACAGGGATTCCATTACCATTTATTTCGCAAGGGGGATCTTCTCTATTAGGAAATATGATGGGAATTGGGTTAATGATGTCAATGAGATACCACTTCAAGAGTAATATTTTTGGGGAAGATGAGGATCCATTTAACCAACAAACAAGACAACAACAACAATTACCAGAAGAATTTTTAAAAGCAAGAGCGTAAGGGAGAACAGACATGATTATTTATAGCCATCCAAAATGTACAACTTGTAAGAAAGCCTTAAAATGGTTAGAACTACACAATATTTCATTTGAAGTAAAAGATATTCGTGAAGAAGCTCCAACAGCTGAAGAATTACAAGTACTATTTGAAAGAAGTGCATTACCACTGACAAAAGTATTCAATACAAGTGGAGAATTATATCGTAAATTGGGATTAAAAGATGTGATTAAAACAATGGAAACTTCTAAAGCGATGGAATTATTATCCAGTGATGGAATGCTAATCAAACGTCCATTATTAGTCAGTGACAATGCAGTGTTCTTTGGGTTTAAAGAAGAACAATATGAAGAATTATTGAAAGGTGAATCAAATGATTAAATATAGTGAAAATGGATTATGGATTAAACAAGAGGGAAATCGTTATACAGTAGGAATTTCTCCAAAAGGTCAAGATGATATTGGAGATGTAAGTTTTGTAGAATTATTCAATCAAGAAACTTTAACAACAGAAGATTCATTTATGAGTGTTGAAGCAGCAAAAGCTGTGACAGAATTTGTTAGTCCATTATCAGGAAAAGTAGTTGCTTGGCATACAGAATTAGAAGACAATCCTGAAATGTTAAACCAAGTGGATACAGCTGTGAACTGGATTTATACATTAGAAGAAGTGGATGAAGAAGCATTTGCAAGTTTATTAGACAAAGATTTACCAATCGTTTGTGAGAAGAAAGAAGGGTGTGGAAACTAGAATGCAAGTACAAATGATTTCAGCAGAAATTTTTGAACAACGTCAAGAAAGTTTTGAGTGTGCCAATTTTTTACAAACAAGACAAATGGCAGAAGTTCATGAGCAACGTAGTGTATTTGAAGAAGTATTCTTTATTGCTTGGACAGAAGGAGACGAATGGATTGCGCAAGGTTTAGTAGGAATCCGTAGACGTTTCAGATTTTTCAAAGAAGCCGTGATGATTCAAGGTCCATTATTTGAAGACGATAAAATTGCACAACTTCCTCAAATGTTAGAAAGTTTAGAAGAGTTCTTGAAAGAACAAGGTATTGCCAGAGTGGAAATGAATCCATATATGATGAATAAAGTCATTAATGAATCATTAGAAGTTGTAGAAGAGTGCCGTTATCCAGAATTATTAGCAAATTTTGAAAAAGCTGGTTATGACCGTTTCTTAGATTTAGATGGTCGAGCAGTTATGGGACAATTATTCAGAAAAGATTTATCTGAATATGAAGATAGCGAAGCGATTTATAAAGATTATTCGAATTCCTTAAAACGTGACTTACGTAAAGCAGTAGAATCTCATATTACGATTCGTGAATTAGAATTAGATGATTTAGAAATTTTCTATTCGATTTTAAGTGAGACTTCTGTTCGAAAAGGATTCCGAGTACAAGATTTCAGCTATTTCCAACAAATGAAAGAAGCATTCCAGGATAAAGTGAAATACATGGTTGCATTCTTAGATGTTGAAGCGTATAAAGCTTATTATCATGAAAGAATTGAATTCTTTACAAATAGAGTAGAAGAATTGGAAAAAGAATTAGCAGTCCGTGAAGCAGAAGGAAAACATGTGAAGAAAACACGTGGATTAATTACAGATGCTAAAGATCAATTAGCGAGTTACCAAAAACGTAAGAAGACTTTTGAAGCATTAGACATTCATAATCCAATGTTAGCTTTATCAGGATACTTATTTATGTGTTATGGGGATGAAGTCATTTCAGTATTTGGTGGTTCTCATGAAGAATACTTAAACTTTGGTGGTTCAAGCTTATTGAACTGGGAAATGATGAAATATGCAAAAGACAATGGATTTAAGTATTATAATTTCTATGGAACGATTGAAACGAATCAAGCGAACCAAAATGAAGGAAACTTTAACTTCAAACGTCAATTTGGAGGCAGACTCGTTCAACCAGTTGGAAACTTTACAAAAACACTAAGTTCAGCATTAGGGGTTATAGCGAAATTCAAGAAGATTTAAGAATCTACAGAAATCTACAGAAATAGACTTTTCTTTGAAGTAGCAAAAAGGACGATTAACTTTTGTTACGCAGAAAAGTCTATTTTTTCTTATTTTGGTATTAGAAATTGCAAAAAAGAGAAAAGACTTTTCAATGTAGTATGAACAAAAAAAGCCACTTAAAGTGGCTTTTTTTGTTGGAAACTTCGAGACCTAGGCTCGAAGTTTAGCAATGAGACTCGCTTTTGCGAGGCTGCTTGCTTCCTAAATACTACATGTTAGAAAAGTCTTTTCTCCTTAACGTACTGTACAAAATGGTTGAACAATTCTTGCATTCCTTCGTAATCGTTCACCATTGTTTCTGGATGACCTTGTAATGCTAGAACATATTGTCCTTCTTCATTCGACTCAAAAGCTTCAATTAATCCATCCGCACTCCAAGCAACAGCTTTGAAGTTTGGAGCAAGCTCTTTAACCGCTTGATGATGATACGAATTAATCACTGTTTTCGTTCCAAAAATTTTAGATAATTCACTGCCTTCTGTAATTTCAATTGTATGAGTAGCAGTAGAAGGCATTGTTTTTTGAACATGTAAAATCGTTGATTCTGGATATTGCGATTGGATGTCTTGATATAAAGTACCTCCAAAAGCAACATTTAAAATTTGAATCCCTCTACAGATGGCAAGAATTGGTTTACGTTGACGATAAGCTTCTTCAATTAGCGCAAGTTCATACGCATCTCTTACTGGATAAGTTCTTCCTAAGTTAATATGAGGTTCTTCTCCATATAAAAGAGGTGAAACATCTTGCCCTCCTGATAAAACTAATGCGTCAACTCTTGAAATATATTCGTGAGCTGTTTCTTGAGAAACAATCGGTAAGATTACTGGAATGGCTTTGGCTCTTTCTAATCCAGTAACAAATCCGTTAGGTGCATAAGATAGGATATAGGTATCATGTTCAGTATTATCTTGACGATGATTCCCTGAAATTCCTATTAAAGGATATTGCTGCATCTATTTTTCCCCTTTCGCATTGTAAGTAGTTTATATGATACTCCATTTTCATGAAAATGAAAAGTTTTTTATATGAAAATTAGTGAAAAAGTTGCAGTAGAAGATATGGATTCGAAACGTTATCTTTTGATAATCGTTCTCATTTAAGATAAAATATTAATAATGTGACAGATAAAATATTCTGTTATAGGATTGAGGATTTATTTTGAAAGGGGCTTAATAATGGCAACATTAGAAATTAAAAATTTACATGTGTCAATTGAAGATAAAGAAATTTTAAAAGGTGTTAATTTAACCATCAATACTGGTGAAATTCATGCAGTAATGGGACCAAACGGTACAGGGAAATCAACACTTTCTGCAGCAATTATGGGACATCCAAGTTATGAAGTAACAGAAGGAGAAATCTTATTAGATGGCGAAAACGTTCTTGAAATGGAAGTAGATGAACGTGCTCGTGCTGGTCTATTTTTAGCCATGCAATATCCAAGTGAAATCGCTGGAGTAACAAATGCAGAATTCATGCGTTCAGCTATCAATGCTCGTCGTGATGAAGACAATAAAATGGGTGTTCGTGAGTTCATCAAAAAATTAGATGAAAAAATGGCGATTTTAGATATGCCAGAAGAAATGGCAGAGCGTTACTTGAATGAAGGATTCTCTGGAGGAGAAAAGAAGCGTAATGAAATCCTTCAATTAATGATGATTGAGCCAAGTTTTGCCATTTTAGATGAAATCGACTCAGGGTTAGATATTGATGCGCTTAAAGTAGTTTCTCGTGGAGTTAATGCGATGCGTGGAGAAAACTTTGGATCATTAATTATTACTCACTATCAACGTTTATTAAACTATATTGAACCAGATGTTGTTCATATTATGATGGACGGACGTGTGGTAATGACAGGAGATGCTGCATTAGCAAAACGTCTAGAAGCAGAAGGATATAAAGGAATTAGTGAAGAATTAGGAATTTCTTTAGAACATCAAGAATAGGAGAAAGAGAATGGCAGAGAAATTAACCGTAACACCAGAACAACTGACTTCATTCTCACTTCTAAAGAATGAACCAGATTGGTTTTTAGACATTCGTTTAAAAGCATTGGAATTAGCGAAACAATTACCATTACCATTTATTGAGCGTGTAAAATTCCATCGCTGGAATTTATTCCAAAGTGAAATTGGAGAAGCAAACTCACTCATTACAGAATTAGAAAAAGACATTCCAAGTGCAGTAGGAAGTGCAAAAATTGTTCAATTAGGAGCAGTTTCTTACTGGGAAGAGATGAATGTTGAAACAGCGATGCAAGATGTATTAGTAATGGATTTATTTGAAGCATTACAACAATATCCAGAATTAGTGAAACCATACTATATGACAAAAGCTGTACCAGTGGATGAAGATAGCTTAACAGCGTATCATGCAGCAATGGTTAATTCAGGAATTTTCATTTATGTTCCTAAAAATGTTGTAGTAGAAGATATTATTGAATCTCATTTTGTACAAAATAATACAGTAGACGAAGCATTCGTAAAACACGTATTAATTGTTGCTGAAGAAAATAGTTCACTATCTTATGTGGAACGTTTCGAAAGTATTGGAGACCGTAAAAATACTGCGAATATCATTGTAGAAGTGATTGCTAAAGAAGGAGCAAAAGTTCATTTTGCAGCGGTTGATACATTAGGTCAACCAACGGATGCATACATGAATCGTCGTGGTTATTTAGAAAAAGATGCTACGATTGAATGGGCATTAGGCATTATGAATGACGGAAATGTAATCGCAGACTTCGATAGTGAATTACGTGGAGCAGGTTCTACTGCAAAAGTAAATGTGGTTGCCATTTCAACTGGTAAACAAGTTCAAGGAATTGATACAAGAGTGACAAACTATGCAAATCACTCAGTTGGACATATTTTACAACATGGAGTTATTCTTGATAAATCAACGTTAACATTTAACGGAATTGGGCATATTATTAAAGGAGCAAAATTCGCAGATGCACAACAAGAGAGCCGTGTATTAATGCTTTCTGAAGGCGGACGTGGAGATGCAAACCCAATTTTATTAATTGATGAAAATGAAGTAACAGCAGGACATGCGGCAAGTGTGGGACAAGTGGATGATGAACAATTATTCTACTTAACAAGCCGTGGAATTAGCCAAGCAGAAGCGAAACGTTTAGTGATTCGTGGATTCTTAGGTTCTGTAATTAGTGCCATTCCAGCACAAAATACACAAAAAGAATTAGTAGAAATGATTGATCAAAAGTTGGCGAAAAATGATGAACAGTAATGACATTCGAAAAGATTTTCCAATTTTAACTAGAACCGTTAATGATGAACCATTAGTGTATTTGGATAATGCTGCTACAACGCAAAAGCCTGAAAGTGTGATTCGTTGTATGGAAGAGTATTATCGTCATTATAATGCCAATATTCATCGTGGCGTGCATACACTAGCACAATTAGCTACAGATGCTTATGAAGCGAGTCGTCAAAAAGTTCAAGCCTTTATCCATGCTTCTTCAATAAAGGAAGTATTGTTTACAAGAGGAACAACGACTGGAATCAATTGGGTGGCGCAAGGTTTTGCCAAATGTCGCCTGCATGAAGGAGACGAGATTTGGATTAGTAAAACGGAGCATCATTCTAATTTTGTTCCATGGCAACAATTAGCACTTCAAACAGGGGCTAGTTTAAACTTCCTTCCATTAACCGAGGAAGGGGAACTAGATTTACAAGCTACAAAAGAAGTGTTGACTCATCAAGCAAAAATCGTTTCAATTGCTCATGCTTCCAATGTGTTAGGGACGATTCAACCGATTAAAGCATTAGCAGAAATCGTCCATGAAGTTGGAGGAGTATTAGTTGTTGATGGCGCTCAAGCAGCACCTCATATGAAAATCAATGTACAAGACTTGGATTGTGATTTTTATGCGTTTAGTGGTCATAAAATGTTAGCTCCAACAGGTATTGAAGTTTTATATGGAAAGCAAGCATTATTAGGAGAAATGCAACCTATCGAACTTGGTGGGGAAATGATTGATTTCGTGTATGATACAGAAAGTACATGGAATGAACTTCCGTGGAAATTTGAAGCAGGAACCCCCAATATTGCCGGTGGAATTGCATTAGGAGCAGCGATTGATTATTTAGAACAAATTGGAATGGATCAGATTCATACTCATGAACAACAATTAGTAGCGTATGTTTATGACAAATTAACACAAATGGAAGGTGTGACCGTTCATGGTCCAACGGATGTTTCAAGAAGAAGTGGCGTTATTTCATTTACAATGGATGGCGTTCACCCTCACGATTTAGCAACTGCCTTAGATATGGAAGGAATCGCAATTCGTGCAGGACATCATTGTGCGCAACCATTAATGAGAGATTTATGCGTTTCTTCAACTGCACGTGTTAGTTTTTATATTTATAATACAATGGAAGAAGCTGAATTTTTCATAGAAGCATTACAAAAAGTAAAGGAGTTTTTCTCAGATGGCTTTATCTAAATTAGATCAATTATATCGCCAAGTGATTTTAGACCATTCGAATTTTCCTCGTCATAAAGGAATTCAAACTGAAAAAACAGCTGAAGTTATCGAGTTAAATAATCCGACTTGTGGCGATGTATTACAGTTACAATTAGAATTATCAGACGATGGTCATATTACAAGTGCTCGATTTGATGGACAAGGTTGTTCGATTAGTATGGCGAGTGCCAGTATGATGTGTGTTATTTTAGAAGGAAAAACTTTACCAGAAGCTTTGGAATTAGCAGAAGATTTTTCAAAATTAGTGCAAGGACAAAGTGTGAATGAAGATCGATTAGAAGATGCTGCCTTACTAAGTGGAGTTTCTAAATTCCCTGCACGTATAAAATGTGCAACCTTAGCATGGAAAGCATTAGAAAAAGCAGTTGAACAGAAAAACAAGAAAGGAATTTAAAAATGAGTGGAGTTCCAGAATTAGAAGATTACAAGTATGGCTTTCATGAAGATGTAACGCCCGTATTTGATAGTGGAGTTGGATTAAGCGAAGAAGTCGTTCGTACAATTTCAAAAATGAAAAACGAACCAGAATGGATGCTTGAATTCCGACTAAAATCTTTAAAAGCATTTGAAAAAATGCCAATGCAAACATGGGGAGCAGATTTATCAGATATTGATTTTGATGCGATTACCTATTTCAAACGTGCGAGTGATAAACCAGCTCGTTCTTGGGATGATGTTCCTGAGAAAATCAAAGATACATTTGAAAAAATTGGGATTCCAGAAGCAGAACGTGCTTATTTAGCAGGGGCCTCTGCACAGTTTGAGTCAGAAGTTGTGTATCACAATATGAAAGAAGAATTTGATAAACTAGGAATTGTCTTCACCGATACAGACTCAGCATTAAAAGAATACCCAGAATTGTTCGAAAAATATTTTGCAAAATTAGTACCACCAACAGACAATAAATTAGCAGCATTAAACTCAGCAGTATGGTCAGGAGGAACATTTATTTACGTACCAAAAGGCGTAAAATGTGATGTTCCACTTCAAACATACTTCCGTATTAATGACCAAAATATGGGACAATTTGAACGTACATTAATTATTGTAGATGAAGGCGCAAGCGTACACTATGTAGAAGGATGTACAGCACCAACATACTCATCAAATAGCTTACATGCTGCGATTGTAGAAATCTTCGTAGAAGAAGGTGGCTATTGCCGTTATACAACGATTCAAAACTGGTCTGATAATGTTTACAACCTTGTAACAAAACGTGCTCGTGCAGCGGCTCATGGAACAGTAGAATGGATCGATGGAAACTTAGGAGCAAAAACAACGATGAAATATCCTTCTGTATTTTTAGAAGGGCCTTATGCAAAAGGAACGATGTTATCCATTGCCTTTGCTGGAGAAGGGCAACACCAAGATACAGGGGCGAAAATGATTCATAATGCACCTCATACTTCTAGTTCGATTGTTTCAAAATCAATCGCAAAAGATGGCGGTGTTGTAAACTATCGTGGACAAGTAACATTCAGTAAGAAATCTGATTATTCTATTTCTCATATTGAATGTGACACGATTATTATGGATGATTTATCGAAATCAGATACGATTCCATTTAACGAAATTCATAATGATAAAGTCGCTTTAGAGCATGAAGCAAAAGTATCAAAAATTTCCGAAGAACAATTATTCTACTTAATGAGTAGAGGGATTAGTGAATCTGAAGCAACAGAAATGATTGTCATGGGATTCGTTGAACCATTTACAAAAGAACTTCCAATGGAATACGCAGTTGAATTAAACCGATTAATTGCGTACGAGATGGAAGGGTCAGTTGGTTAACCGATAAAAAGAAAAAAACTTTCCTTACATAGCAAGATCGCCAGCAGCCAGCAATTGCTGTCTCATGGCTAAAATTTGAGCCTAGGTCTCAAATTTTCCCTGTACAAAGTACTTTTGCTACGAAGAAAAGTTTTTTTTCTTTTTATCATAAATGACTTACGTTTCAACTAAATAATAACCAATTTTAAGTTAGAATGGGAAAAGTACCAGAGATTTACTACTTCTATTTCTTGTACAAAATGAATAAGTTTTGTTTAATGACAATCAGAGACTACTGAGGTAAAATTGATAGTGTCACTATGTAACTATAATAGATAAGAATGTTATAAAGGAGAACAAATGAAAGCACTAATTGTATTAGACTGTCAAAAAGGCATGTTAGAACGTGGAAATTTTGACGAGTTAAGAAAAAACATTTTAACGTTACAAAATATTTTTAAACAAAATGGAGATATCATCATTAATACGAGACATATTGATGAGGATGAAAATAGTATTATTTACAATGGAAACGAAAGTGGACGTTTAGATGAAGAATTGTCAGTCTTAGCGGACTATATTGTTGAAAAAGAGACTCCAAATATTTTTCACTGTAAAGATTTGACGGAGATTTTAGTGAAGCATCAAATTAAAGAAGTTGTGATTACAGGATTAAATGCGGAATATTGTTGTTTATTTTCTGCTATTATTGCTTCAGATAGAGGATATAAAGTAACGTATATTGAAGATGCAACTGCCAGTGTGAATAATGGGGAAACATATGAAATGAAGGACTTAGATATTGTTGATTTCATTGGTTGTATATTAGATTGGTCAGGACAAGTAGAAGTATTATATCTTGATGAATTTGAAAGTAAAAATTGATAGAATCACTAAAAATTGACAAAAGAAAATAGTTATTATAGAATGATGTCAGAGTTGAGGGAGAAATTTTATCCTTTCAATTACAGATTTTTTCAATAATCTATAGTGATATAGAAGTGTAAAAAAGCACGTTACACTGCTTGGCAGAGCTAATGAACTGTTCCCTTGCGATAAGCCTAAAAAGCACAACAGTAGGGAGTTAGTTGCTTTATATGAGTAACTAATCGATTGTCTTGTTCGGAGACTATTCCGTTCCGTGTTTTTTAAGTCAAATATCTTGGATGAAATAAAAAAATAGCGCTACAATGCGCTATTTTTTTATTTCAATTTAAAACTCATTGAAACGGGGTTGTGGTCGGAATGTTGGAATTCAAAGTCGTGTGCTTGGACATGATTGAATTGAACATTGTCAGAAATTATGAATCCATCGACTAATGTCACGAATGTTTTTCCTTTTTGATAGCCTTCGTCTAATGCACGAGCAGAAGGGATTTTTTGTTCTGCTAATCCTTGAGTCGCTAATGTAAAATGCTTCGATAGGTTTTCTACTGGAAATGGGTGAGTCCAAGTTTGTGGTTCATCAGATGTTTGAAAGACTTCCGGACTTTTTCCAAGTAAAATATCATGATTAAAGTCACCGCCGACAATGACATAGTTTCCTTTTTCATATTCACTTTCCATATAGTTAAATAGTTTGTCTAGTTGGCTTTTTCCAATGGTTGGGTCTTTTGTATAAGCTGATAAATGAATATTGATTAAAGCTAATTGTTTCTGATTTGATACGGGTAAGTAACTAACTGTAAAAGCTCTGTCTAAATCGAAAAATTTATTAAAATTTGTTTCAATTGGTAAACTATATCGTTGACTCGATTGAATCGTGTATTTTGACATCGTTAGTAATCCAGAAGTTGCTTTGCCAATTGGGTCTAATATTGGATAAAATAAATACGGTGAATCATAGTTTTGTCCAAATACCCAATTTTGCTTCTCAAAAGCCTGAGTGATAAATTCTACTTCATCAACATGTTGGGAACGATCTCCATCCGTGTCTATTTCTTGGAATAGAGCAATATCTGGTTGAATCGTTTGAATAGCATTTTGGATTCCTTGCATATTGTCTAATACAGTTTCTCGATTGTAAGCTCTTGAATATTTCCCCCCATCCATAAAGAAGCTATAGTCTTGAGGGTAAGCTCCATATCCAATATTAAACGAGGAAATGGTGTAATCTTTTCCAGCATCGAGGGATTGGTCTGTAGGACTTGTAACTGTTAAAGGTAAGTTATCTTCTAAACGATAATAAGCTGTATAGCCATAGATAAAATAACCAATAATCACACTAATCAGTATGAGAAGAGGACTTAAAAAATAAAATAGTTTTCGTTTGAAAGATGTTTTTCTTTTCATAATGCATTCCTTTGCTTATCAATTAATTTCTTTATCCATAATTATAGCACGATACGTTAAAAGTACATAAAGGGATGAATTTCATTTCATTGACAGTGCTTTCTATTTTGGTGTATAGTGGCTCTGTTATTAAGATTACTAGGAGGTTTTGTTATGGCAGAAGTAGAAAGCTTTACATTAGATCATAATAAAGTGATTGCACCTTATGTGCGTAAAATTACAGTAGAAGTTGGAGAAAAAGGAGATCAAATTACAAATTTCGATATTCGTTTCTTGCAACCAAATAAGCAAGAAATGCCAACAGGTGTAATTCATACATTTGAACATTTATTAGCGGATTTATTAAGAGATAGAGTAGACGGAATTATTGATATTTCTCCATTTGGATGCCGTACAGGATTCCATTTAATTACATGGGGAACTCCAAGTGCAGAAACAATTGCAGTTGCGCTAAAAGTAACCTTAGAACAAATTGTGAATGACATTCGTTTTGAAGATATTCAAGGAATTTCAGCTGTACAATGTGGAAACTACAAAGACCATTCATTATTCGGTGCAAAAGAATACGCAAAACAAGTATTAGAACAAGGCATCAGCATCGACCCATTCGAAAGAAAAGTTATATAATAGACGGAACCATTGTCGTGAAGTAGAGAGTGTAAACTCCTAACTTCACGTTTTTTTATTACCATTAAAAAAAGACTTTCTTGAAGTAGCTTGAGTAATATAAGCTTAAAAAGCTTATATTACAGGAAATTTTGAGACTACAGGCTCAAAATTTAGCCATGAAACCCGAAGGGGTTGCTGGCGTCCTTAGCAACTTCATAAAAGTCTTAATTAATTTTTTTAGTTTATTTTCTATTTTGTTTTCCGCTGTTTTTTCCTGTTGATGTGCGGTTTCTTTGTGCAAATGTTTGTTGAGCTGGTGTAGCAGCTGCATTATTAGCACTCTTAACAGTATTAGTTGTATCTGGCAAGATAACTGAATTTCCTTGAGCTTCTAATTCTGCATCGATTTCAGCTTTTACTTTTGGACGAATGAATTGGTTTTGAATCCATGTTTGTAAAATAGCTGTCAATCCAGAAGTGAAGAAGTAAATCCCAATCCCTGCAGCTGTACCAACAGTGAACATTAACATCATCACTGGCATCATATACAGAGTCGCTTTTGCTTGAGCTTTTTGCGTTTCATCCATATAAATTTGGCTAATATATCCTTGAATTAAATAAATAGCCGCAGTTGCGATTGCAATTGGTAAATACGTACTACCTAATGAAACTCCCATAAATGTACTATTTGAAATTTCTGGAGAGTATAAAATTGCATTATATAAAGCACTGTAGACTGGCATTGTAACTAATATTGGAAGACATCCAGAAGCCAAGCCACCTGTTAATGAAACATTATTTAAACGATAAATTTCCATTGTATATTGTTGAACTTCCATACGTTGTTCAGGTGTTGGGTTGTCCCCATAACGTTCGTTCATTTTATCAATATATGGTTTTAATAATGCCATTTTTTCTTGGTTCATTAACATTGTTTTCATTTGCTTAAACATCGTTGGCATTAAAATAATACGAACAACAATTGAAACAATCATAATA
The DNA here is from genome assembly GCF_963545075.1 of uncultured Granulicatella sp. GTDB lineage: Bacteria > Bacillota > Bacilli > Lactobacillales > Aerococcaceae > Granulicatella. The sequence continues at coordinate 3,640 of NZ_CAUUHX010000013.1, read as the reverse complement.
GAAATGACATAGTTTCCACCGAATGCTGAAGCAATCCAGTTTAAAATGGTTTGAGTTGGTACTGCTAAATAATCATAGACAATTCCATATGGTTGATTAGTGGCTTTGTCGATTTGTACACATCCAGAAAGGAATAGTACAAGTAAGCTCGATAGAGCTGCTAATTGAACTTTTTTTGTTAATTTCATGAATCACATTCCTTTATTTTTTTATGTCAAACACAATTATTTTACTTTATATTTCCTAGAATAGCAATGAAAATCAGTCGCATTAGGATATTTCCGTTTATTTTTTATCATTAATAATAAATGGAGAATCCTTTATAAATGGGTTCATTTTCAATAATATCTAATGTCGATGTACGAATTTTTGCGTATGGAGAGGGAGGAGACGTTTTTACTCGGTCTACAAAGGCATAGGCTCTCTCAGGGGTATCCTGAACAATAATTTCAACGGAAGCATCGATTTTATTTTTTACCATTCCATTCATTTGTAATTGATCTGCTAAACGTTTTGTATAAAAACGAAATCCAACTCCTTGAACAACTCCCCAGACTCTTAAACGTAAAGTAATCATTTGAATTCCTCCTTTTTCACTATCCTATCAAAAATATATGAATTTTCAATGGATGAAGATAACAAGTTTTGAAAAAGTCTGGTATACTGTTGAAGAGAGGTGATAGATATGTATTGTGTGATCCAGACAAAAGGGGTTGATGAACCTTGGTGGATGATGGACGACTGGAAAGAGATGATTGTTTTAGAAGAATCATGTTCTACTTTAGAAGAAGCAAAAGAACTTTATAAACAATTAGTAGAAACATATACAGCTAAATATCAAAAGAAACGTGAGAAAAATTTTTCTTGCGCATTTTGGGATGAAAATGAATGTGAATATTGTGAGTCCTGTGAAGATTGTTTGCAAATCTACTATGGAGTACTCATTTTAACACCAGAAGGAAAACTATATTCAGAAGGAGAGTAAAGTGGCTAAGCAAGAACAAAAAAGAAAAAGAAAATCTACAAAAAAGAAGACTGAGTCTACGATGTCCATTGAAATTGTAATGGCAATTTTGATTCTCATTCAATTTTTAGCCATTTTTAAATTAGGATTTCTAGGACGATTTTTTGCAAATAGTATTCGTTTTTTTGTAGGAGATTTATTTATATATGCGGGGATTATTGGCATACTCGCTTCCATTGGAGTATTATTCCGTGGGAGAATTCATTCTATTCCAAAAAAATGGATTGGAGTTGCTACTAGTCTACTTATTGCGATTTTTCTTTGGGTAGAAGTCGCAAGTTTTAGTAGTTATGTTCAAGAAGGCGGGCAGTTATTTAAAGAAATGATGGCTCGTTATGCAATTGATTTTAAAGCAAATGCTATCGAACAAAATTTAGGTTCTGGGATGATTGGAGCATTATTTTATACCATTACTTATTTCTTAGTTTCTCAATGGGGAACGTACTTAACGATTTTCGTACTATTTATGATTGCCATCTTTGTAGCATTTGACATTCATTTAAAAGATGTTTTCGAAGTATTGAGAAATTGGACAGCTCAAGTTCAACATCAATTAGAAGAAAACAAAGTGGAAAAAGCTTCTCGAGTTCGTGAAACTAAACAAGAAGTCATTGAAACAAAACCAAAAGAAGTAAAAGAAAAGAAAGCTTCTTTACTAGACAAGATGAAAAATTTTGTTTTTGATGAAGAGGACGAAGAAGAAGAGTTTGAAGAAATTTATCCAGAAGTAACAACACCTCCTGTTACAAAACCAGTTGTAGAAGAAGAGTTTGTTCAACCGAAAAGAGAAGAACCAACTTCTTTTACTCCTTTTATCGAACCAACAGAAGTAGAGGAAGATACAGAAGATTTAGAAGACTTTGTTATTAATGGAGGAACGGATGATTCCGATTATCAATTGCCACCATTAACGTTATTAAATCCAATTCCACCTTCTGATCAATCCGATGAGAAGATGATAGTAGAGAAAAACCTTAAAATTTTAGAAAGAACGTTTGAAAGTTTTGGAGTAGAGGCAAAAGTGATGCCAAATCCATTAGTAGGGCCTGCTGTAACAAAATTTGAAATTAAGCCAGCTATTGGAGTGAAGGTAAGTAAAATTGTGAATTTAAGCGATGATATTGCCTTAGCTCTGGCTGCAAAAGATATTCGTATTGAAGCACCAATTCCTGGAAAACCTTATGTAGGAATTGAAGTTCCAAATAGTAAAACAAGTTTTGTGGCTTTCAGTGATGTGATTCAAGCAGCTCTTCAATCACCAAAACCATTGGACGTGCCTCTAGGAAGAGATATTTCTGGAAATGTTCGATTATGTGATATTTCTAAAATGCCGCACTTATTAATTGCTGGTTCAACGGGTAGTGGTAAGTCCGTTTGTATTAATGGGATTATTACGAGTATTTTGATGAAGACAAAACCTCATGAAGTTAAATTAATGATGATTGACCCTAAAATGGTAGAGTTAAACGGCTATAATGGCATTCCTCATTTATTAACGCCTGTTGTAACAAATCCAAGAAAAGCAGCGCAAGCTTTGAAAAAAGTTGTAACTGAAATGGAAAAACGTTATGAAATGTTTGCCGCAATGGGAATGAAAAATATCGATGGTTATAATGCGCATGTAGCTTCTTATAATGCGGAAACTGGAGAAGAGAATCCATTGCTTCCATATATTGTAGTGATTGTGGATGAGTTAGCAGACTTAATGATGGTTGCAAGTAATGAAGTCGAAGATGCAATTATTCGTTTAGCTCAAATGGCTCGTGCAGCGGGAATTCATATGATTTTAGCAACGCAACGTCCATCTGTTGATGTTATTACCGGAATTATTAAAGCAAATGTACCTTCAAGAATTGCCTTTGCAGTATCCAGTGGTACAGATTCTCGTACGATTATTGATTCAAGTGGTGCAGAAAAATTACTGGGTCGTGGAGATATGTTATATATTCCAATGGGTGAGAATAAACCGATTCGTGTACAAGGAGCTTATTTAACGGATGAAGAAGTAGAAAGAATTGTTGAATTTGTAAAAACACAACAAGAAGTAGAATATGATGAGACAATGATGCTACCTGAAACACCAGAAGGAAGTTCAGATGATCCTGAAGATGATTTGTTTTATGAAGTATTAGAAATGATTCGAGAATTAGAAACGATTAGTACTTCTTATATTCAACGTCGATTTAAAATTGGATTCAATCGTGCAGCTCGTTTAATTGAAGAGTTAGAAGCAAGAGGTTACGTAGGGCCTTCGGAAGGAAGTAAGCCAAGAAAAGTAAACTTAGATGCTTTTGATCATGAAAATGACTCACAAAATCCACCAACTGCGTAACAAATGAAATGCTAGGACAAGTGATGCCGAAATGTTAGAATAAAACCTAACAAAAAGGTTCGCTAACCTAGCATTTTTTTGAAATCAGTCTTTAGATGGATAGTCAGGAAAGAAGGAATATGTTACTTTTATAGTGAGAAATTATTCTAAAGAAAGAAGGGTAGAAATGAAAAATAATCGAATTGTCTCAATACTATTTATTATAGCGCTTGGGATGTTTTTAACGGGATTTCAATTATTCACGAATTACCACTTATTGTATTTATTCGTTATAGGAATTATTT
>NZ_CAUUHX010000012.1:0-37124 GCF_963545075.1 uncultured Granulicatella sp. | reverse complement strand
AAAGACTTAATTTGGTGTTAAATTTGATTCACCAACAGAATTTGTCGATGAGCCTTTTTTTATTTATCGTCGCAGCGAATTTTTTCGCTGCTTTTTTCGTATATAAAGATTGGAGGTGTGTTATGGAAAATCAAGGTAGAATTCAAGTAAGATTTCAGTCACAAAGAGATTCGACATTAGAAGAATTAGGTGAAGTGTTGCCTGGATTTCATAAGGAAAGTGGCAAATTCATTTGTAATCGTTGTGTGAATCAAAATAGCGAAGATTTTTCGGTAGGCCCTTGCATTATTTGCAAGAAAAATTGTCATTATTGTTTGAAATGCTTGAATATGGGAAAAATCAAAGAATGTTGTGTCCTAGTGGCCATTGAGGAACAAACGCCTGCATTTTTACCGCATTCCGTTCAGGTATATTACAAGCATACGATGTCTAAAGAACAGGAAAAACTCTCGCAAGAATTAGTAGAAGTAACGGATAAGGAGCATTTAGTATGGGCCGTAACCGGAGCAGGAAAGACAGAAATGATTTTTGAACTAATACGTACAGTATTAGAAAAGGGAGGAAGAGTAGGATTAGCAGCTCCAAGAATTGACGTGTGTAATGAATTGACTCCCAGAATTAAAGAAGCCTTTCCTTTTGAAGAGGTCATTGTATTACATGGGTTAACAGATGGGGCGTATAAAAGAACTCCGATTACCATTGCAACGACTCATCAGATGCTACGATTTTATCATGCATTTGATGTACTTATTGTAGATGAAGTAGATGCCTTTCCTTATTCTAATAGTGATATGTTGCAATTTGCGGTTCATCGTGCGGTTAAGCCAACAGGGAGGTTAGTTTTTATGACAGCAACGCCTTCAAAATTAGAATTGTATCAAATTCAACATCATCAATTATCCTATTCGTTATTACCGGCAAGATTTCACAGACATCCCCTTGTTGTACCGATTTTCAAGGAATTAAGAAATTGGGATAGAGCTTTAGAAAAGAAAAAAATTCCGCAAGAATTGTATAGCTGGATGAAGAAGAGACTTGAAGAAAAAACTCCGTTTTTAGTATTTGTATCAACGATAAGGCAAATTCCAGCGGTGGAAGAAATGATGAGTCGAGCCTTTCCGAATGCAAGCTTTTCTAGTGTATCTTCTCAAGAGGAACAGCGGCAAGAAAGAATACAACAGATGAGAGATGGGACATTAGATTTTCTAATTACGACAACCATTCTTGAAAGAGGAGTGACTTTTTATGGCATTGATGTAGCGGTAATAGAGGCACAAGAAGAGATATTTACAAGGGAAGTATTAGTACAAATTGCTGGAAGAGTAGGCAGAAGTGTGAATCATCCGGGAGGAGAAGTCGTCTATTTTTATGAAGGAATAAGTCGAGCAATGAAACAAGCGAAAAAAGAAATTGAATCATTAAATGAAGAAGCTAGAAAAAGAGGATTAATAGAAGGTGACTAAAATGCGTTGTGTGTGGTGTAGAAATGATGTAACAGCAGATTCAGGGATTAGTTCTTTATTCATGTGGAATTCAAGACCGATTTGTCGTCAGTGTCAAAACTTATTCCACTCATTAGAAAAGGAACCAATTTGTCCGGGATGTGGTCGTTTAATGGAGGAAGAGACATTGTGTTATGACTGTATTCGCTGGAAAGAGATGGATTCTTATTTTCCCATGAATCAAGCATTATATCATTATGATGAGCAGGCAAAAGAATTTATGGAACGATATAAATTTATAGGCGATTGTGCTGTAGCATTTTTAATAAAAGAAGATTTGAAAAAGGTGTTGAAAAAATATATCAAACAAGGATATACGATTTGTCCACTACCAACATCTAAACAAAGTTTAGAAAAAAGGGAATTTGAATCAGTTGAATATATTTTAGAACTCTCAAAAATTCCATATCAGCAACTCTTTCAACATATTGGAAAAGGAAAAAAACAATCTGAAAAGACAAGGGAAGAGAGGATGAAACTCCAACAACCTTTTGTATTGAAAGAAAAAGTAAAGTTACCAACTAAAATTTTATTGTTTGATGATATTTATACAACTGGGAAAACAATCAGACTAGCTGCTAAGTTATTGCAAGATAAAGAGATAGAGGATATTAGGTTGTTTACGGTGTTTCGATAACAGGATGGAATAAAAAAGGAATTAAGTCATTTAAAATTACTTAATTCCTTTTTAAATTTTAATATAGATACTGTTTAAAATTTTGATAAAACAGTTAAAGAAATAACTATTCCAAAAACAAAAGCAAATGAAAAAAGGGATGTAATCAATTGGGTAAAAATATAGGTTTGTATAACTTTTGGAATTCCAATAATCAAAACAAGAAGGAATAATCCCATAAAAAGATAGATTCCAATTGTTATCATACGAGATTTCAGTAGGTTAGTTTTGATTGATAGAGTAATGACTAAAATTGTTAATACAATATTTAAAATAAACAAAATGGTTATTCCGAAAAGAGCAGTATGATTTGCTCTTAAAAAATTAGGATAAAATATGTTCATTATTTGAATGTTGAAAAAAGGTAATAATAGATATAATAATAAACTAGCAGAACCAATGATTCTTTTTAACATAATAACCCTCCGTTCAATTTTAGTGATTACGATATAGTCTGATGAAATTTTCACCTATATTATACTATGTTTGATGAAGATTTATATAGGTGACTATGAATTATTTAGGAAATAAATAAAAAAATCAGCAGAAGCAGGTATCTGCTTGAGCTGATTGGGTGTGATTTTGAATAGAATGTATTCCTCACAAATTAAAATCGAGTTGTCACGTACTGATCAAGAGCAATTAGAGCATTTGCTACATCTTCAGCAGTATATTGAACGACCATTTGGTGGATTGTTTCACCATCTTGTGTAGCTAAACGACCGATTTTTAGTAAATCTTCATATGGTACAGTATCTAATTTTACTTCTTTTAATATCGTTGGTAAGCCCAATTCTTTATAGAATGTAATATATTTATCTAATTCTTCTTTAGGACGGTTTTCTAATAAAAGTTGTGTTAATGTACCATAAGCTACTTTTTCACCGTGAGTAAGAGTGTGAATATCGCCATGTAAAGCTGTAAATCCATTATGGATGGCGTGAGCAGCTGCTAAACCAGCAGATTCAAAACCAATACCACTTAATAATGTGTTTGCTTCAACAACTTTTTCTAATGCAGGAGTGACTACTTTTGCATTTGCTGCAGCTAATGCTTGAAGTCCGTTTTCAAATAAAGTAGCTTCGCAAGCACGAGCAATAGCTTCTGAAGCGATAGTTGGAGTATCTCCTACCATCGTTTTTCCTTGAGCTTCGATTACTGCACGAGCTTCAACCCAAGTAGCAAGAGCGTCTGCAATTCCTGAAACAAGTAAACGAACAGGAGAGTGAGCAATAACATTTGTATCAATTAAAACTAAATCTGGGTTCTTTGTATAGAAACGATAGCGTTCAAATACACCTTCTGGAGAATAAATAACGGATAAAGCAGAAGTTGGTGCATCTGTCGAAGCAACTGTTGGTAAAATAGCGACAGGACATTGACAGTCATCTGCGATTGCTTTAGCAGTGTCGATTGTTTTACCACCACCTAAACCAACAATGACTGTTAATTCATGTTCTTTAGCGATTTCAGCTACACGACTAACTTCTTTGTTCGAAGCTTCACCATTGAAACTTTCATGGTAAACAGTTGCTCCGGAAGTAACTAAATTTTCTTCTAATTCTTTTCCGACTAAATCATAAACGATTGGGTCACATAGAAGAAGTAGTCGATTCCCTAACGCTAAAACATGTGAAAGACCTGTTTTAAACACATCTTTTCCTTGAACATAACGAGATGGACTTGCAAAAACTTTTTCCATAAAACAACACTCCTTTGTGTTATAAGATATCTTAACTGTACTACTGTAAACGGTTTCTGTCAATGGAATAGAGGGCTTTTTTAGTTATTTAAATCGGAAAAATAATGAACATTGAGAAAGAGTTAACAAATAAAATCAGATTAAATTCAACTTATTAAAAAGTGTTATTAAAATGTTTAGGAATTCCTAAAGATTATTGTAAACGCTTGTAAAAAATAAGAAAAAGGTTTATAATAAAAACATAGAAAGAAATCAAAAGAAGGGATTCTTAAGAGTGGTCCTTAAGAGATTTCTTCAGTCTGGCATAGCCAGATGAAAGGGGAGATTATTATGTTCAAATATAATATTCGCGGAGAAAACATTGAAGTTACTGAAGCAATTCGTAATTATGCTGAAAAGAAACTTTCAAAATTAGAAAAATACTTTTGCGATGTTGCTAATGCAACAGTTCATGTTAACTTAAAGGTTTATTCTGAAAAAACAGCAAAAGTTGAAGTAACAATTCCTCTTCCTTATTTAGTCTTACGTGCAGAAGAAACTTCTGGAGACCTATATGGTAGTATTGACTTAGTGATTGATAAATTAGAAAGACAAGTTCGTAAATACAAAACAAAAATTAATCGTAAATCTCGTGAAAAAGGATTTGATCTTCCTGTTGCACCAGTTGTACCAGAACCAGTTGAAGAAGATGAATCAGTATTAGAAATTGTACGTACAAAACGTGTAGATTTAAAACCTATGGATAGCGAAGAAGCTGTTTTACAAATGAATATGTTAGGACATAACTTCTTTATCTACCAAGATGCAGAAACAAATGAAACACATATTGTATATCGTCGTAAAGATGGAAAATATGGCTTAATTGAAACAAATGTATAAAAATCCTTCTTTTTAAGGTAGAGTTGGAAAAATTTTTCCAACTCTACCTTTTTTTCTTTTCTATTTTGAATAATGATGGTAAAATGAATAAGATGCAATTGGTATACTCATTTGCAATACAGATGATTAGGAAAGAATAATATAAAGGAGTCAGAGAATGGCAAATTTTTTAAAGCAATTAGTTGAAAATAACAAACGCGAAGTTCGTAAACTTGAAAAATTAGCGGATAAAGTAATTAGTTTGGAAAGTAAAATGGAAGCATTAAGTGATGCAGACTTTCCAGTGAAAACAGAAGAATTTAAAGCAAGATATGCTTCAGGAGAATCATTAGATAAATTATTACCAGAAGCGTTCGCGTTAGTGCGTGAGGGTGCTAAACGTGTATTAGGTTTATTCCCGTATAAAGTCCAAATTATGGGAGGAATTACTCTACATAACGGGAATATTGCTGAAATGCGTACAGGTGAAGGTAAAACTTTAACAGCGACAATGCCTGTATATTTAAATGCACTTTCAGGTGATGGGGTACACGTAGTAACGGTTAATGAATACTTATCTACACGTGATGCGAAAGAAATGGGAGAATTATATAATTTCTTAGGCTTAAGTGTAGGGGTAAACTTAACAGGGCAATCACCAGAAGAAAAACGTGCAGCTTATTATGCAGATATCACATATAGTACAAACAGTGAATTAGGATTTGACTACTTACGTGATAACATGGTAGTTTATAAATCACAAATGGTACAACGCCCATTAAACTATGCGGTAGTTGACGAAACTGACTCAATTTTAATTGACGAAGCTCGTACACCATTAATTATTTCAGGACAAGCTGAAAAATCTACAGTTTTATACCAACGTGCAGATTTCTTCGTTAAAGCATTAAAAGAAGATGAAGATTATACGATTGATTTAACTTCTAAATCTATTTCATTAACAGACGAAGGTATTAATAAAGCAGAACAAACTTTCCGTTTACCAAACTTATATGATGTGGATAATTCAGCATTAGTTCACCATATTGACCAAGCATTGCGTGCAAACTACATTATGATTCGAGATATCGATTATGTAGTAGATGAAGGGCAAGTAAAAATCGTAGATGGATTTACAGGTCGTATTATGGAAGGACGTCGTTATTCAGATGGATTACACCAAGCGATTGAAGCTAAAGAAGGTGTAGAAGTTGAAAATGAATCTAAAACAATGGCAACAATTACTTACCAAAACTTCTTCCGTATGTATCGTAAATTGTCAGGTATGACAGGGACAGCTAAAACAGAGGAAGAAGAATTCCGTGAAATTTATAATATGAACGTTATTACGATTCCAACAAACCGACCTGTTCAACGTGTTGATGCGCATGATGTGATTTATCCATCATTGAAGAGTAAATTTAAAGCGGTAGTACGTGATATTAAAGAACGTCACGCAAAAGGACAACCAATTCTTGTAGGTACAGTAGCCGTTGAAACAAGTGAGTTAATTTCACAAATGTTACATCAAGAAGGAATTCCTCATGAAGTATTAAATGCTAAAAACCACTTTAAAGAAGCGGAAATCGTTATGATGGCTGGACAACGTGGTGCTGTTACAATTGCGACAAACATGGCAGGACGTGGAACAGACATTAAGTTAGGTAAAGGCGTTAAAGAATTAGGTGGATTATGTGTTATCGGAACAGAGCGTCATGAAAGCCGTCGTATCGATAATCAGTTACGTGGACGTTCTGGACGTCAAGGAGATCCAGGTGCAACTCAATTCTACCTATCATTAGAAGATGATTTAATGAAACGTTTTGGTGGAGAAAGAATGCAAGCAATCTGGGAAAGATTAAATATTGACGAAAATGGAGATGACAACTTCATTCAAAGTAAAATGTTATCTCGTCAAGTAGAATCTTCTCAAAAACGTGTAGAAGGAAATAACTACGATACACGTAAAAACGTATTACAATATGACGAAGTCATGCGTGAGCAACGTGAAATCATTTATTCACAAAGATTACAAATTATTAATGAAGAAAATTCATTAGAAAAAGTAACAAAAGCAATGATTCGTAGAACAATTCACCGTATGGTAGAAAATCACACATTAGGTGAAAAGAAAACTTGGGATTTAGAAAGCTTAGTAGACTTTGCTGCAAATGCGATTTGTCATCCAGATGATATTTCATTATCAGACTTAAAAGGTAAAACTCCTTCAGAAATCGAAGGTTTATTGAATGAAAAAGCAATGGAAGTTTACAAAGAAAAACAAGAGCAATTAAATGGGGATTCTCAAATGCTTGAGTTTGAAAAAGTTGTCATTTTACGTGTAGTTGACCGTAAATGGACGGATCATATCGATGATATGGATCAATTACGTGAGGGTGTAGGTTTACGTGGATATGCACAAATCGACCCACTTACTGAATATCAAACAGAAGGGTTCAATCGTTTCCAACAAATGATTGCAGCTATTGATTATGATGTAACTCGTATCTTGATGAAATCTCAAATTCGTCAAAACTTACAACGTGAACAAGTGCAAGGTGCTAGAAGTGTGATTGCTCAAGGGCATGATCGTCCAACTGAAGAACCAGAACAAGCATAATAAAAAGTAGGCTGGGCAAAAGTCCAGCCTACCTTTTTACAATGAGATAGGAGATTGGTATGGAAATTAGTGAAATCAGAAATGTATTAGAAAAAATGAGTACTCAGATGACAAGTTATAGGGGGTCTCTTTGACTTAGATCATTTAGAAGAAGATATTGCTTCATATGAACAACAAATGTCAGAACCAGGATTTTGGGATGATAATGAAAAAGCACAGTCTGTTATTCAAAAAAGTAATGAGTTAAAAGCTGTGTATGATACATTTCATCAATTAGAACTGCAAGTAGAAGAAGTAGAACTTTTATTTGAAATGTATAAGGAAGATCCAGAAGAAGAAATTCATGATGAATTAGTGGAACATGTTCAAAGTGTTGAAAAAGCGCTAGAAAAATATGAATTAAGTATGTTACTAAGTGGACCTCATGATAAATGTAGTGCGATTTTAGAAATCCATCCGGGTGCTGGTGGAACAGAATCGCAAGACTGGGGAAGTATGTTGTTAAGAATGTATACAAGATGGGCTGAACAACATGGATACCGTATCGAAACAGTTGATTATCAAGATGGAGAAGAAGCAGGTATTAAGTCTGTGACTTTATCTATTGAAGGTTTAAATGCTTATGGTTATTTAAAGAGCGAAAAAGGCGTGCATCGTTTAGTGAGAATTTCTCCATTTGATGCGGCTGGGAAACGTCATACTTCATTTTGCTCCATTGATATTATGCCTCAATTAGAAGGGGATATTGATATCGAAATTAATCCGGATGATTTGAAAATTGATGTGTATCGTGCGAGTGGTGCTGGTGGGCAACATATTAATAAAACATCATCTGCTGTTCGTATTACGCATATTCCAACTGGAATTGTAACGCAAAGTCAGGCGCAACGTTCGCAATTTAAAAATAAAGATCAAGCGATGGCAATGTTAAAAACGAAATTATATCAATTAGAAGAAGAGAAGAAGGCTGCTGAGTTAGCAGAAATTCGTGGTGAACAAAAAGATATTGCTTGGGGTTCTCAAATTCGAAATTATGTGTTCCATCCGTATTCATTAGTGAAGGATTTGCGTTCGGGTCATGAAACGGGGAATATTGGTGCTGTGATGGATGGAGATTTAGATCCATTTATGGATGCGTATTTAAAATGGTCATTATCCGGAGACGTAGAATAAAAATTGACTTTTTGGGTATAGTAGTAGGAGGACGCCAGCAGTTTCGCGATGCGAATCTCATGGCTAATACTACTATAAAAAGTCATTTTTATTTAAACGGATATCGACTGAGAGTACGTATACAATGTTGACTTTTTGGATATAGTAACAGGAGGATGTTAGCAGCTGCATGAGTGCGGATCTCGTGGCTGATGTTCTTAAAAATTAAAGAATTATGATTATCATAAAGCTGTTTGGAAATTTCATCCAAACAGCTTTGTTTTTTCGGAAAAAAGTTTAAAAATATAGATAAAACATTTGTTTTATGCGGATGAAAACGGTAAAATAAAATTAGAAAATAAAAGGGGGTTTTGAGAATGCAATATGCGGTGAGTGAACTAAGAGGATTACTAGATACAATGGAATTAATCGAAGAATTAATTCAGGCGTATGAAGCCTTAGATAAAAATCAATTGAGCGATCCTGATAATGTGATGCCATGTGATTTTATGGATAAGTATATGAAGTCTCAAAGCTCAATGGATATTTATCAATATTTTACCAATCATCAAGATGAATTATCTCATGATGAACAGGTGAAAATTCAAAAAATTTCTGATTATTATATGAAGGATAAATATGCGATTAAATATTTTAATCAAGATTTTAAAGTATTACAAAAAGAACTAAGAGAAAAGTGGTTAGAGTCTTTAAGCCCAAAACTTTTGGAGTTATTTCTTGAAAAGGATTTAGATAAACTTAGACTATTCTATGCATCCTATTATGCCGAGAAATTTCATATGTTTGCTCCAAAATATCAGGAAGTTTTATGCTGCTTATATGGTGAGGAATTCGTCTGCTCTTGTTGCAATCAGTTAAAAAATCATCGAGAAAAGATTCTTCAATTTTATAAAACATATCTTCATTCTAGTGCTATTCCAACTAATGCAGATGTCTGTGACTTAATGATTACACAGCAACAAGCTGCGTATTTCTTCAACTTCTTTCTAAATGAAATTCGTACGTTAATTCAACCTTATAAAGTTAAAGTAGAATTCAAGAAGAATTCTAAATGTGTTAATATCCAAAATAAATTCTATCTTCAACTATCTCCATATCATTCTTTTTCAGTCTCTTTATTTGAATTTTTAGAGTTATTTGGCGAAACCTATTCTAAAATTTTACAAAAACCAATAGAGAATAAGTTGTTCGAAGAACAAAAAAAGTATCGTAAATATGCCTGCCGTTATTATGCTACATTACTTCCAATATTATCGATGGATTTTTCTAATTTAATTGTGAATTATTTTTGTAATATTGGTTCTGCAGAAAAAGTTTACAATATTTTATTAAATAATTTTTTAGCAATTCGAAGAAATCCTATGTCATCATCCAATATTAATATCCCTCAATTATTTTTAATCGATATCATTGGATATGAGTTGGAAGAAAAATGGTTTAATGGTGTCATTAGTTCAAGGGAGTTATTAAATAGTTGGCAAGTGTTAATTAAAGAATATTTTGGGCAAACATCTTTTAATGTGTATGAAATTGTATTAAAAATATTCCAAAGACTATTGGAAGGCTTAGGAATTTCGTTGGTTAGAATTGGAGTTGCGTTAAGTGTTTTTGAGCACGGAATGTTAAATGAACAGTATGATCATCCATATAAAACGCTTATAGAATCTTATAGAAAGCAACTGTTAAATAAATGGTCCCCAGAAGAAGAATTTTTAACGCCTCATGATATACAAGAAGAAGCTTTTCGATATTTTCTGTTCTATTTTGTACAACTTTATAAACAGGTTTCGTAAAAAAGTATCTACTCATTGGTGTAAAAATGACATCTTTTTGTAATATGCTGTCAATAGAATGTCATCTGAAAAATGGTATAATGGATAAGACATAGACTATGAATAGAGAAAGCTGGTGAGTGCATGATTGAAATGATGAATGTTTCAAAGAAATATGGAAAAGGTATTTTAGCCGTAAATAATTTATCAGTCAGAATTCAAGATGGGGAATTTGTATATGTTGTAGGCCCATCTGGAGCAGGAAAATCAACATTTATTAAAATGATGTATCGTCAAGAAAAAGCAACTAAAGGAAGAATTACAGTTGGAAAATATGATTTAACAAAAATGAGAGAACGTGAAATTCCTTATTTAAGACGTTATGTAGGAGTTGTGTTCCAAGATTTTAAATTATTACCTCGTTTAACTGTATATGAAAATGTTGCTTATGCGATGGAAGTAATTGAAAAAGCACCAAAAGAAATTCAACGAAAAGTTGAAGAAGTATTAACATTAGTAAACTTGAAGCATCGTATGACGATGTTCCCTGATCAATTATCTGGTGGAGAACAACAACGTGTTGCTATCGCAAGAGCGATTGTAAATAATCCTGCTGTGTTAATTGCTGACGAACCAACAGGAAACTTAGATCCAGATACTTCTATGGAAATTATGGATATTTTAGAAAGAATTAATCAACAAGGGACAACCATTGTAATGGCGACTCATAATAGCCAAATCGTAAATGAAAAGAAACATCGTGTGTTGGCAATTGAAATGGGACGCATTGTCCGTGACCAAGAGGAAGGGGAGTACGGATATGAAGATTAGAACAATGTGGCGTCATATTCGTGATGCGGTTAAAAGCTTATTCAGAAATGGTTGGTCTACATTTGGAGCGATTTCTGCAGTATCAATGGTGTTATTACTAGTAGGGATTTTTGTCTCATTACTATTTAATATGAATAAAATTGCGACAGATGTAGAACAAGATGTGAATGTGCGTGTGTATATTGATTTAGCAGCAGATGAAACAAAAACAGAAGAGTTAAAAGCAGCTATTCAAGCGTTGGACGCTGTAGATACTGTTAAATTCCGTTCAAAAGATGAAGAATTAGATGATATTACGAAGAGTGTTGCGCAAGAATTTGAATTATTTAAAAATGATAGCAACCCTTTAAGAAATGCTTTTGATGTAAGTACAAAAAATCCAAAACAAACGAAGGAAGTTGCAACGACCATTGAGAAAATGGATTATGTAGCTCGTGTTAACTATGGTGGGGCAAAAGCTGATACGTTATTTAAAGTCATTTCAACATCTCGTAATGTTGGAATTGGTGTTATCGCTGTATTACTAATTATTGCTCTATTTTTAATTTCCAATACGATTCGTGCAACCATTCATGCTCGTAGAACAGAAATTGAAATTATGCAATTAGTTGGAGCGACTAAAGCTTATATTCGTTGGCCATTCTTCTTAGAAGGGGGGTTCATTGGCTTAATTGGTTCAATTGTACCAATTGCATTATTATGGGTTTTATATGTATGGGTGTATAAAGGCGGAAGTGATTTCTTTGCTGGATCTAACTTTAGCTTGTTAGCACCAAATCCTTTCTTGTATCGTTTATCTTTAGCAATGGCAGGAGTTGGAGTATTAATTGGATCATTTGGTTCAATTTTCTCAATGCGTCGTTTCTTGAAAAAATAAGAAAGATAAATGCAAGGAAAATCATTTGCAAGTATGGTTAAACAATGGTAGACTATATTCCATAGAATAAAAGCATTGCACAAGAGGAGTAATACGAATTTTAGTTGATAGAGAGAGAAGGGTTGGTGAAACTTCTTAACGAATTTGTATGAAGGTAGCTTGTAAGTTGGCTAGGGGAATCATAGTAACTTAGCTCGGAGTAGACTTCGTTAACAACGTTAAAGGCATCAGTTATGATGCGAATATTAGGTGGTACCACGAAAATAATCGTCCTATGAAGTAAATCTTCATAGGATTTTTTATTGTATCAAAATCATTTTTATTAAGGAGGAAAAAGAATGGCAAAAGAAATGTCACCAAAGTTTCAACCGCAAGAAGTTGAAGCAGGAAAATATCAATGGTGGGTTGAATCAGGAGTCTTCCATCCAAACGAAGATCCAAATGCAGAACCTTATTCAATCGTTATCCCACCACCAAATGTAACAGGTAAATTACACTTAGGACATGCGTGGGACGTTACATTACAAGATATGATTATTCGTCAAAAACGTATGCAAGGGTACGATACATTATGGTTACCAGGTATGGACCATGCCGGAATTGCGACTCAAGCAAAAGTAGAAGAAAAATTACGTGGAGAAGGCTTATCTCGTTATGACCTTGGACGTGAAAAATTCTTAGAACAAACATGGGAATGGAAAGAAGAATATGCCAGCCATATCCGTGAACAATGGGCAAAAATGGGAATTTCTGTTGACTATCGTCGTGAACGTTTCACATTAGACCAAGGCTTATCAGATGCTGTTAAAAAAGTATTTGTCACTTTATATGAAAAAGGCTTAATTTACCGTGGAGAATACATTATTAACTGGGATCCAAAAGCAAAAACTTCATTATCAGATATCGAAGTAATCCATAAAGATGTAGAAGGTGCTTTCTACCATATGAATTATCCATTAGCGGATGGTAGTGGAGTATTAGAAGTTGCAACAACTCGTCCAGAAACTTTACTTGGAGATACTGCTGTTGCGGTTCACCCTGAAGATGAACGTTACCAAGCCTTAATTGGAAAAACAGTTATCTTACCATTAGTTGGAAAAGAAATTCCAATTATTGCGGATGAGTATGTTGAACAAGATTTCGGAACAGGGGTTGTAAAAATTACTCCTGCCCATGACCCAAATGACTTTGAAGTTGGTAACCGTCATAATTTACCACGTATCAATGTTATGAACGATGATGCAACAATGAATGAATTAGCTGGAAAATACGAAGGAATGGATCGTTTTGCAGCTCGTAAAGCAATCGTGAAAGATTTAGAAGAAGCAGGACTTCTTGTGAAAATCGAAAAACATGTTCATAGTGTGGGACATTCTGAACGTACAGATGTTGTTGTTGAACCTCGTTTATCAAAACAATGGTTTGTTAAAATGGGACCTTTAGCAGAACAAGCGATTCAAGCACAACGTGCTGAAGAAGAGAATGCTGTTAACTTCTACCCACCACGTTTTAATGATGCTTACTTACGTTGGATGGAAAACATTCACGATTGGGTAATTTCTCGTCAATTATGGTGGGGACATCAAATTCCAGCATGGTATCATAATGAAACTGGTGAAGTATATGTTGGGATGGAAGCTCCAGCAGATGCTGAAAATTGGAAACAAGATGTGGACGTATTAGATACATGGTTCTCATCTGCATTATGGCCATTTTCAACAATGGGTTGGCCTGATGTTGAAGCTAGTGACTATAAACGTTACTATCCAACAAGTACACTTGTAACAGGTTATGATATTTTAACATTCTGGGTAAGCCGTATGATGTTCCAAGGATTAGAATTTACAGGCAAACGTCCATTTAAAAATGTATTAATTCACGGATTAATTCGTGATAGCCAAGGACGTAAAATGAGTAAATCTCTTGGTAATGGTGTAGATCCAATGGAAGTTATCGAACAATACGGAGCAGATGCATTACGTTGGTTCTTAGCAAATGGTTCAGCACCAGGACAAGACGTTCGTTATTCAACAGATAAAATGGATGCTGCATGGAACTTTATCAATAAAATCTGGAATGCTAGTCGTTATGCGTTAATGAATATTGGCGACTTAACAGTGGATCAATTAGATATTACTGGTGAAAAAACATTAGCAGACAAATGGATTTTAACTCGCTTAAATCAAGTGATTGCTAAAGTAACAGAATTATTCGAAAAATTTGAATTTGGTGAAGCTGGTCGTCTATTGTATCGCTTCATTTGGGATGATTTCTGTGACTGGTATATTGAAATGTCTAAAGAAACATTAGCAGGAAATGATGAAGCTGCTAAATTAACAACTCGTAGCATTTTAGTATATGTATTAGATCAAACATTACGTTTATTACACCCAATTATGCCATTCGTAACAGAAGAAATTTGGCAATCAGTGCCTCATATTGGAGATTCATTAGTAGTCGCTTCATATCCAGTCGTACAAGAAAGTCAAATGGATGAAGCTGCAGCAGAAAAAATGGAATTCTTAATGGACTTTATTCGTTCAGTTCGTACAAGCAGAAATGAAATGAATACACCATTATCGAAACCAATTGCGATTATTGCAAAAACTTCAAGTGCGGATATTCAAGTGATTTTATCAGAAAATGAAAGCTATATTGCTCGTTTCTGTAATCCTGAATCATTCGAATATGGTTTAGAAGTTGAAGCACCAAGTCATGCTGTCACAAGTGTGATTAGTGGAGCTGAAATCTACTTACCATTAGCAGGATTAATTAATATTGATGATGAAATTGCTCGTTTAGAAAAAGAAGCGGCTAAACTACAAGATGAAGTGAATCGTGTAGAGAAAAAATTATCAAATGAAAAATTCGTTGCTAAAGCACCAGAAGCTGTTGTAGAAGCAGAATGTGCCAAAGGAAAAGAATATGCTGACCAACGTCAAGCAGTTCTAGAACGTATCGCAACATTAAAAACATTAGCATAAAATAATACTGAGATAAATCAGGTATTCGATAAATCCTGTTGGTGAGAAATTACTAGCAGGATTTTTTGGGTTGTTAAAGATTATTATGTCTTGCAAGTTGAAGAGGGAATTTGTATGATGAAAAATGAAAGAAGGGGAATCATGCAAACAGTTAGAGAGTGGATCTTAGATCGAATGAAATATAAACGAAAATATGGATTAGATAGAATGAGAGTATTACTGTCTCTTCTTGGAAATCCTCAGGAAGATTATCCGATAATTCATGTCACAGGAACAAATGGGAAAGGTTCTACAATTGCGATGTTATCGTCCTTATTTGTTCATCACGGGCAGAAGGTAGGAGCATTTGTTTCTCCTCATTTAATCGATTATACGGATCGGTTTTTAATCAATGGTAATGTAATGGCCGAAGAAGACTTTGAAATGGTTGGGAATCTCGTTCAACAAGCAGAAGCAAAATTGATAGACGAATACGAACCATTAAGTTTCTTTGAAATTATGACAGCTATGGCGTTAGTGTATTTCTCTAGAAGAAAAGTGGAAGTTGCTTTATTAGAAGTAGGGATTGGTGGATTATTAGATACAACGAATATTGTCGATTCAACGATGAGCGTGATTACATCGATTGGGATGGATCATGAAGAAATGTTAGGAAATACTATCGAAGAAATTGCCATTCAAAAAACGGGAATTTTCAAACAAAAGCAAGCAGTAATATTAGGAAATTTACCAACAGAAGCTTTGAAAGTAGCTGAAGTAGTCGGAAAAGCTTATAACTGTGAAATCCATCACTTTGAACGAGAGTTTAAAATTGAATCGGTTGAAGAAGGATTTATTTTTACAAATGCAGATACTCAAATTCACATTCCTTATTTGAATTTAAAAGGGAAGTATCAATTAGAAAATGCTGCAATAGCGTTAGAGTGCTTTTTACGATTTGAAAAGAACTTCCAACTTCCAGTTTGTGAGTCTGCCATTCAAGAAAGTTTCCAAACGGTCACTTGGCCAGGAAGAATGGAAGTAGTGCATCAAAGTCCTAAAGTGATATTAGATGGAGCGCATAATGTTCATGCCTTAAAACGATTTGTTGAAACGGTGAAGCAATATGGAGAAGATGGATCTCAACAGACGATTTTATTTTCTGCTTTAAAAAGAAAACATTACAAAGAAATGGTTGATTATTTACGAAAAGAGTTGCCGGAAGCTCGATTAGTAGTAACAACATTTGATTATGTAGGAGCTATTGAAAAAACAGACTACCCTTCTAGTGAGGTTGAATTTGTAGAGGATGCTCAACAATTTATCGAGGAATATCTAATACAAGTATCGGGTAAGGATACGCTTTGGATTACAGGGTCTCTTTATTTTATTTCATTTATGAGAAAATTTTTCGTAAAATAAAATATTTTTTACCAATTTTTGCGTATATAGAAGTGAAAGTATTATATGCAAGAGGAGGCAATAAAATGGAAATGGATCAACAATTATTAGAATTACCTTTGGAGTCAATGCCAAGAGAACGTTTGGAAAAATTAGGAGCTAAAAGTCTCGAAACTTATGAATTATTAGCGATTTTACTTCGGACAGGTTCCAAAGAATTAAATGTATTGCAATTAGCGAAAGTTGTGTTGAATACGTTTGAAGACTTATTTACATTGAAAATGGCTACAGTAGAAGAATTAATGGCCATTCATGGAATTGGACGAACAAAGGCAATTGAATTAAAAGCTGCAATGGAATTAGGAATTCGATTAGGAACTGCTCAGCAAACGAAGTTAGGACATATTACCAGCTCGCAAAAAGCGGGAGAATGTATTATGGAAGAATTGAAAGATTTGTACCAAGAACATTTAATTGCATTATTTTTAAATTCCAAAAATGAAGTCATTAAGAAAAAAATTATTTTCCGAGGAGGACTCAATCAAGCAGTCGTTCATCCAAGAGAAATTTTTAGAGAAGCGGTACGTTTTTCTGCAGCAAGAATAATTATCGGGCATAATCATCCAAGTGGAAATGTTACTCCGTCTCAAGCAGATATTGATTTTACAAGACGATTATCAGAATGTGGAGAAATGATGGGAATTGAATTGTTAGACCATTTTATTGTGGGAGATCATACATACTGCTCTTTAAAAGAAGAGGGGTATTTCTAAAGGAGTCTTGTCTAAAAAGTTGAAATGAACAAAAATAAGCCGTAAAATATGACTGATTAAAGATTATTCATTGAGGGCAGAAAGGGTTCCTGCCGCACCTTATTGAGGTACCTGAGATGCTGGATACACCGACCAGCCAATGAATAATCGTAAATCTGTTGAAGAGTCAAGTTCGCTTGGCTCTTTTTTATATCTTTTAAGGTACTTTGGTAAAATAGGCTCGTAGACAAATTCTGTTGGTGAGAAATCACCAACAGGATTTATTGAACAACCACTTTAAATACCGGTGTTTTTTTATTACAAAAAATTACAACAACTATTTAAAAATATTTTTAAATAACTATTGCATTTTGTTTTTGGAAGGAGTATTATCTATTTAAAGAAATTTTTAAATAGAAAGAGATGAGGATATGTCAGTTAATGATATTTTGTCTGCATTATCGGATGAAAACCGTCGGAAGATTTTAGAAATTTTACGACAGGGACGAACGAATACAGGAGACTTAGCAAATAGCTTACAAATCACACCGCAAGCATTGTCGTATCATTTAAAAAAGTTAAAACAAGCGGATTTAATTTATGAAACAAAGGAAAAGAACTTTATTTATTATGAGTTAAATTTAACTGTTTTAGAAGACGCAATAGTTTGGATGAATTCTATTATTGGAGGAAAATAATATGTTAGTAGAACAAAGAAAAATTTATTTATTAGATGTCATTTTGACCTTTTTACCTATATTACTTGCTTTATGTGTCATTTGGTATGCGCCTGAGACAATCGCATCTCGGTTTGATTTAGAAGGAAATGTTATAGCAACAGCTTCACGTTGGACGATTGTAATATTACCAATTTTTATTCTATTATTATCCGGCTTTATCAAATGGATTGATTACAAAGAATTGGTTGGAGGTCAAAATAAAGAAATTAGTCGTTACATTTTTAGAGTGACATTACTATTGTTTAACGCAATTGCCTTTTTCCAATTTGTCTTGATTTTGACAGGAGTTAGTATGGGTTCTCAAATGGGACGTTTTATGTCATTTCTTATTGGGATATTTATGATATTTATTGGAAATGTTAGTCCTAAAATTAAAGAAACGAATAAACACTTCGGCTTTCGTGTTCCATGGATTATGAATCATGATGAGGCCTATCGTAAAACACAACGATTCTTTGGATTTGCAAGTATCATTTCTGGAATCATCTTTATTTTAATCTCATTATTTGTGGTAAATAAATTAGCATTGATTTTTGCAAGTATTGTTTTATTAGTAACGATTGTTATTACTGCAGTGTATTCGTATAAGATTAGTAAATAATGGAAAAAGGACAAAAATTGTTAATAGGTATTTCGATTTTAGTAGGTGTTATTCTTTGCAGCCTCTCCATTAGCTTTGAAGAAAGTCGATATGAGAATATTGCCTATGCTATAAAAGATAACCTCATTACGGGTTTGGATTTTCAGATGTTATTGAAGAAGTGTTTTGAAAATGCTGGTATAAATCCAGATAAAATTTTTGAAGAATTGTAGGGAAAAATTATGAATAAAATTCTTTTAATTATTATACCTTTGGTAATGCTATATATACTATATCTTATTTTTTTCTTTCTAGATATTAAAAACAATGAAGTTAGGTATTTTTCTAAAATTATCTGGTTTATTATTTGTTTGATTTCAGTTCCGTTAGGTGGAATAGCGTATTTTTTAATTGGAAGAAAAGAGGATTATGACCATGATGAAGAAATTGATAGAACTATCTGATGTTTCTATTCGTATAAAGAAACGTTGTATTCTTGAAAACTTTTCTATTAGTTTTTCTGATGAAACAGGTGTGATTGGCTTAGTTGGATTAAATGGAGCTGGTAAGACATCATTTATCAAGTCTATTTTTGGTTGCTATTCTATTACATCTGGAAAAATTTTAAGATTCACGGATGAGATAGCATATTGTCCGGATGTTCCTGATTTTCCAACAGATATGACTACTTTAGAAGTATTAGAATATTCAAGAATGTTATCTAACAAGAAAAGAAAAAAACTGGAATTTTATAAAAATATACTTCAATTGGTTGGTCTATCTAAATCTATAAATAGGGAAATATCATATTTTTCAAGAGGTATGAAACAACGAGTAGGGATTGCATCGGTTTTGGCGCTAGAACCTCAAATAATATTTTTTGATGAGCCAACAAGTGCATTGGATTCTAAAGGAAGAGAAGAAATTATTGAGATACTAAGAAATTTAGGAAAAACTAAACTAGTAATTTTTTCTAGTCACATTCTAAATGATGTTGAAAAAATAGCTAATCGTATTATTGTTATCCACAAAGGTAAAAAAATATTTGATGATAACATTTTGAATTTATTGATTCATAATGATCCTAAAATTTTAGTTACATTGAATAGAGAATCAAGCTTAAGTAAACTGAAAGAAAGGCTAGTTAATAAAAAGTGTTTTTGTGTACAAGATAATAATACTTTACAATTTAGTGGATTAGAATTGTATGATTTTCTTAGTTTGCTGAATGAGAATATTTGTAGTGGAATAGTATCTATTGAGAGGAGTCAAATTAGCTTGGAGCAGAGTTTTGATAATCTAATTGAAAGGAACGAGTACTCAAATGTTAGTTATAGAAATGAAAAGATGGATACGAAGTAAAAAAGCAATACTGCTACCTATGTTTTTTATATTTTTATCAGTATCCTCAACGTTAGCTGCATATTATGCTAATGATTTAATTGAAAGTATGGTTTCAGCAAATAATGGAAAAATTATCCTTCCTGATATTACTTGGGAAAGTTTAGTTAATTCATTTTTTAAGAATTCTGCTCAAATGGGAATATTTGTAGCACTTTATTTGATATTGTCAATGAGTAATATTGAAAAAACTGAATCATTGAAGCTGTTTTATTTAACAAGAACAAAAAGTAGTTTTAAAATCTATTTTCCTAAATTATGTAGTTCGATGTTCTTTTTTATTATTTCTTGGCTATTTGGTTTACTGAGTACCATCTACGTAACGATGATTTTATATAAAGAAGTTAGTTTGGAAAGAATACTTGCTACCTCTATCTTACATTTGATAATGGTTTCCTTTATTGTAATATTCGGTTTTTTTATTAATATTATCTTCAATATGCCTTTTGTAATTTCAAGTTTAGCTGAAATACTAATACTTGTTTTTTCGTCATTAACAATGGTTGATTCATTTAATAAATATACTGGAATGAAGTTTTTATTACCTAAAAATCTAATACATTATCAAGAACTATTTAATAGTGATAATGTAGAAATATTAATATATTTAATAATTTATATAGTTGCTTTAATAGTTTTGGTGTGGTTGAATGATGTTATAAGAGGAGTAAAAAAATGGTAATTGAGATAAATGGGATTAATAAAACAATTGGTTCAAAAAAAGTTATTAATGATGTTTCTTTAAGCATTGATAAGGGGAAAGTTTTTGCGCTGCTAGGGCCGAATGGAGCGGGTAAGACTACTCTGATTCGTATAATCTTAGGGTTATTAAAACCTGATAAGGGGAATGTTATGCTTTTTGGAGAGAAGCTAACAGATCAATCAAGATCTGATTTACTATTACGTATTGGAGTTCAAAATGATGGTAATCTATATGAAAATCTATCTGTTGAAGAGAATCTATCTTTATGGGGTGAAATATATGGTCTAGATCAAGGAACTATAAAAAAACGAATAGATAATTTGAAGAAGATGTTCCATTTAGAAGAGTATATTGATATGTCTGTAGGTAATCTCAGTAAAGGAAATAGGCAGAAAGTGATGCTAGCTAGAGCTATGTTCCATAGTCCAGATGTTTTGATTTTGGATGAACCAACAACAGGACTAGATCCTGCTGCAATTGATGAGTTTTATCAGTTCATTAAGAAATTAAAAAAAGATGGTGTTACAA
Organism: uncultured Granulicatella sp.; assembly: GCF_963545075.1. Taxonomy (GTDB): domain Bacteria; phylum Bacillota; class Bacilli; order Lactobacillales; family Aerococcaceae; genus Granulicatella. The sequence continues at coordinate 16,045 of NZ_CAUUHX010000012.1, read as the reverse complement.
TTATCATGTCCACCCATTATTTATATGGGATGGATGATGTTGTCGATAGTATAGGTATTATATTTGAAGGAACTCTACTTATCAGTGATGAGGTTGATGAGCTACGTCGTAAAGAAAATAAAGTCAATTTTAAAGGTAAATTTAATCCCAAAGATATCAAAGAGTTGACTTCGTATGGTGAACTATTTGGAAATCTTAATGATGAATTTACTATCTCAATTGATAAGGATGATAAGGTATCTGATATTGTCAGAACCTTAGTTCTAAAAGGAAATGATATTTATGGTGTTTATAAAGTAACTGAGACAGTTAAAGAAATATATTTTAGAATTATTGGAGGACATATCCATGGATAGATATCAACTGAAGGTCATGATAAAAAAGGAGTATAAAGAATTAGTTAAGGATAGAGGCTTACTAGCTTCTTTACTTATTGTGCCGATTATCTTTAGTATCGTGTTACCAGTATTATTATTGTTGTTGGGTACTAGTTCGGAGGTTTCATCAAGCATAGCTGGCCTCAATACTTTTATTAATCAGTTTAAGATTATAGATTATCCAAATTATATTACAACACAAACGTTGCCACTCTATGCTGTCTTTACCTACTTTTTTTTACCGTTATTTATGCTTCTCCCAATTATGATTTCGACTGTATTAGCTAGCAGTAGTTTTATTGGGGAAAAAGAACACAAAACGTTGGAGGGGTTGTTATATACCCCAGTTTCACCCAAAATACTTATTTTAGGAAAAGCTTTAGGATGTGCACTTCCTGCAGTTATACTTGCAACTATTTCTGTAATAGTTTATACATTAGTTGTTAATGCTGTTGGTTGGGGATATTTTGGGCATATTATTTTACCAAATATTACATGGTTATTAGTTACATTTTTGATTTCACCACTTCTTGTTTTATTATCAATATTATTAGTTATTGGTAGCTCACAATATTTAAAGAACAGTAAGTCAGCTCAAGGTATTTCCATGATAGTTGTAGCACCAATCTTTGGAATGCTAATTTCTCAATCTACGGGAGTATTAATTTTAGGTGTTTTTGAAACATTAGTTTTTATTATAGCTTTAATATTTTTAGTAGTTGTTGTTTTTATTGTTGTTATGAAACTATTCAATTTTGAAAAATTTATTCTAAATAATTGATATCCTTATAAGGAGGTAAATATGAAATCAATAGCTATTGTCAATACTGAGTTATTGGCAGAAGAATGTATAAATTAATAATCGGAAATCTGATGAAGAGTCAAGTTCGCTTGGCTCTTTTTATATTTTCTAAAGGTGTTTTGGCAAAATGTGAGTACCTTGTCAGTTTATAGTGCATTTGATATACTAGTATATGAACTATGAAAGAAGTATCTAGATAAGATAGTTCTAGTTGGAGGATTGTTTATGAAAATTATAGTCGTTTATGGCGGCAAAAGTGCTGAACATGATATTTCAATTTTAACGGCTTTTTCAATTATTAAAGAAATCTATTTTGATTATTATGAAGTTCAACCTGTCTATATTAATCGAAAAGGAGAATGGCTAAAAGGTGAACCGTTAACAGGTCCTGTAGCTTTTTCTGAAGCATTAAGATTAGAAGCAAGTCAAGAAGCTCACTTTGCAACGAGCGAAGGAGAAGTTTCAAAGGGTGTACTTGTAACTCCATATGATTTAAAAGAAGAGGAATGTGTTGTTTTCCCTGTTTTACATGGACCAAATGGAGAGGATGGAACAATTCAAGGATTGTTTGAAATGATGGATGTTCCTTATGTTGGTTGTGGAGTATTAGCAAGTGCTTGTGGAATGGATAAAATTACAAGTAAACAATTATTCCAACAAGCAGGATTACCACAATTACCATATGTTCCGTTTAATAAAACTCAATGGAAACAAAATCCTGAAAGTATTTATAATAAAATTGAAGGAACATTAATTTACCCAGTATTTGTTAAACCAGCCAATATGGGATCAAGTGTAGGAATTTCAAAAGCGGAAAATCGTGATGAATTAACGAATGCAATTGTTGAAGCGTTGAAATATGACCGTCGAATTGTCGTAGAACAAGGGATTGAAGCAAGAGAAATTGAGTGTGCGGTTCTTGGAAATGACGAAGCGAACACTTCTGTTGTAGGGGAAATTGTTAAAACAAGTGGATTTTATGATTACAATGAAAAATATGTCAACAATACTGTCACATTAGAAATTCCAGCACAAATTTCGGATGAAGTTTCTGCAAAAGTAAGAGAATATTCTGCAAAAGCATTCCGTGCTATTGATGGTAGTGGACTAACAAGATGTGATTTCTTCTTAACAGAAACAAATGATATTTACATTAATGAAGTAAATACTTTACCAGGATTTACTCAATTTAGTATGTATCCACTTCTTTGGGAGAAAACAGGGATTTCTTACAAAGATTTAGTTGAAGAATTAATTCAGTTAGCTTTAAAACGTTATAAAGATCGACAAAATGGATAAGAAAGGCGCCTCACAGAGGCGCTTTTTGTGAGAGAGGAAGAAAAAATATGGCAATCGGAACAGTTGCACAAATTGTAAAAGCTGTGAAAGCAATCGATTATCAAACTGATTATCGATTTGATATTATTGAATCAGTTTCATTTGATACAAGAAAACTAACGAAAAATAGTTTGTTTATTCCGTTAAAAGGACAAACAGATGGACATGATTACATTGAACAAGCAATTGAAAAAGGCGCAAAAGCTGTTTTTTGGGGAAGACAAGACCAAACTCCTCCAGAAGGAATTTGTGCGATTTGGGTGGATGATCCACTAGAAGCTTTCCAAGAATTAGCGAAATGGTATTTAGAAAAAGTTCAACCGAATGTTATCGGCATTACAGGTAGTTCAGGAAAAACGACAACAAAAGATATGACGGCTGCAGTACTTTCTAGTCGTTATCGTATTTATAAAACACAAGGGAATTTTAATAATGATATTGGATTACCTCAAACAATTTTAGATATGCCAGAAGATACAGAACAATTAGTATTAGAAATGGGTATGAGTGATTTTGGTGAAATTGAGTTTCTAAGCAAACTAGCAAAACCTTCGGTAGCCGTCATTACTTTAATTGGTGAATCCCATATGGAAAATTTAGGTAGTCGACAAGGGATTGCTAAAGCAAAATTAGAAATCCTAAAAGGATTACACGAAAAAGGAAGTATCATCTTCCCAGCAAATGAGACTTTATTAGAACAGGAATTAGAAGAAATGAAGGCAGAAGAACACTTTAAGGTTTTACCGTTTGGAGAAGGTGCTAACAGTGTGATTCAAGCTGAAAATATTCAATTATTTGAAGACCATACTATTTTTGATTTACTGAAACCTGCCAAACATTCTGTTCAACTACCTGTATTAGGAGCTTATAATGTCAATAATGCGCTCGCTGCTCTTCAAGTAGGATTAGAATGTGGGGTACCATTAGAACAAGCCATTGAAGCGATTCAACAGTTTGAATTAACAAAAAATCGTACGCAGTGGGTAGATGGCATTCATGGTTCGAAAATCTTAAATGATGCCTATAATGCAAGCCCAATTGCGATGAAATCTGTGATTCAATCCTTTACATCCGTAGCTTCTAATGGACGTAAAATTGTTGTATTAGGAGATATTCGTGAATTAGGAGAACAGTCAAAAGCATTACACGCAAGTATTTCTGAAGTAATGTTCCCAGAGAACATTCAAGAAGTGTATTTATACGGAGAAGAAATGAGTGCTTTATATAAAGCGTTAAAATCTCGTTTTGAATCATCTCACTTACATTATGTTGAAAGTGATAAAGCAGCATTGACTCAATTATTAAAAGAAGATTTACAACAAAATGACCAAGTGTTAGTGAAATCAAGTAATGGTACAGGATTATTAGCAGTTGTAGAGGCATTAAAAGAAGCATAATTTTGTTTTGATCAGTATTTCATTTGTGAAATCAAAGGGCTTTTCTTTGCAATCTATCTTTGAACATGCTATAGTACTTGGAGAGTTGAGAAGTTTACACAAATGTAATGATATATATCATGAAGATTTAACAAGTAATATTGTATAATCTCGTAATGTTCAGAAGTCTGGAGCTCTTTGCTGTTCCAGACTTTTATTGTGAAGGTAAAATACCTCGTGTGCTTCTCTTCAGCAGTACAAGGAGGAAAATATGAAATTTAATGAATTAGGCTTAGATTCAGCCTTATTAGAATCAATTGAAAAAATGGGGTTTGAGGAAGCAACACCGATCCAATCACAAACAATTCCATTAGCCTTAGCAGGTAAAGACGTGATTGGTCAAGCGCAAACAGGTACAGGGAAAACAGCTTCTTTTGGATTACCAATGCTTCAAAAAATTAATCTTCGTAATCGTAAAGTACAAGGATTAGTCATTGCTCCAACACGTGAGTTAGCGATTCAAACACAAGAAGAATTATATCGCTTAGGAAAAGATAAAAAAATTCATGTACAAGCTGTTTATGGTGGAGCAGATATTGGTCGTCAAATTCGCCAATTAAAAGAGCAACCACATATCGTAGTAGGAACACCTGGACGTTTATTAGACCACATTTCTAGAAAAACACTTCGCTTAGATAATATTGAAACATTAGTATTAGATGAAGCGGATGAAATGTTAAACATGGGATTTTTAGATGATATCGAATCAATTATTAAATTAGTTCCAGAAAATCGCCAAACGTTATTATTCTCTGCTACAATGCCAGATGATATTAAACGAATTGGAGTTCAGTTTATGAAAGAACCTGAACATGTTCGTATTAAATCAAGTGAGATGACAGCGACATTAATTGATCAATATTTTGTAAAATGTAAAGATTTCGAAAAATTTGATATTATGACTCGCTTATTAGATGTTCAAACACCGGAATTAACGATTGTATTCGGTCGTACAAAACGTCGTGTTGATGAATTAGCACGTGGACTTGAAATGCGTGGTTATCGTGCAGAAGGAATTCATGGAGATTTAAGTCAACAAAAACGTATGAGCGTTTTACGTGATTTTAAGAATAATCATTTAGATATTTTAGTGGCAACAGACGTAGCTGCACGTGGATTAGATATTTCAGGTGTAACACATGTTTATAACTACGATATTCCACAAGATCCTGAAAGTTATGTTCACCGTATTGGACGTACAGGACGTGCGGGACAAGAAGGGATGTCCGTTACTTTTGTAACACCAAATGAAATGGATTATTTACGTGTCATTGAAGATTTAACTCGTAAGAGAATGACTGCATTACGTCCACCAACTCAAATGGAAGCATTAGAAGGACAAATGAAATCTGCCATTGAGCAAATTGATGAAAAAATGAAATCAGTAGATACTCGTCGCTTCAAAGAAGCTATTTCGTATTTATTAGATGAATATGAAGCAGATGAATTAGCAGCATTATTAGTGAGTGGAATGATTAAAGACCCAACAGAAATTCCTGTAAAAATTACTCCAGAACGTCCATTACCAAGCCGTAAACGTGGCAATAGCCGTGGAAACTACAACCGTAGTGACCGTAAAGATAATCGTGGACGTAATGGTAAAGGAAGCTTCAAACGTAAAGAAGACCGCCGTGGTCGTGGGTTAGATGAAGAATATACTCGTGGATATAAGAGTAAAGATTCTCGCCGTAGAAATCATAAAAAGAAATCTGACAAAGGATTTACAATCCGTCAAAAATAATCAATAAGAAGACGACTTCGGTCGTCTTTTTTAGTGGAGAAATTTACTAAAGATTAGTAAAAAATTCTGACAAATGCGATTTCATTTGATACAATAAGAGATACATTATGTTTTTAAAGGGAGTATTGAGATGGCGATTATTGGTGTCGGAATGGATGCAATTGAATTATCACGAATTGAAAAAATTGTAGTACAAGATTCCTCCTTCATTCAACGAGTGTTAACTCCAAAGGAATATGCTGTGTATGAAACTTTAGGAATCAAAAGAAAAGTAGAATATTTAGCAGGAAGATTTGCCGCTAAAGAAGCGTATTCTAAAGCCTTAGGTACTGGAATAGGAAAAGCTGTTTCTTTTCAAGATGTTGAAATTCTAAATGCTGAAAATGGACAACCTTTATTAACAGCTCCGCATCCTTATCAAAAACATGTAAGTATTACGCATACAAATCATGATGCGTATGCTGTCGTTATTTTAGAAGAGACTCCCTCAAATATAGAAGAAAGAAAGTGAAGATATGTTTCCTGCGATTCATAGGAATACACGTGTAACTATTAATTTAAATGCGATTCAACAAAATATTAAAGCTGTAAAAAAACATTATCCAAATACAGATATTTTTGCCGTAGTAAAGGCAAATTCTTATGGGCATGGAATGATAGAAGTCGCTAAAGCAGCTCGTGAAGAAGGAGTTGCGGGATTTTGCGTGGCATTGTTAGATGAAGCCATTCAATTAAGACAAGAAGGATTCTATGAACCCATTCTGATTTTAGGAATTAGTCGATTAGAAGATGTGCCAATTCTTTGTGAGTATCGTATTTCGACAACGGTTAGTTTGCTAGATTGGTTAGAAAAAGCTCAGGCTCTAATTCCAGATGGAAAGAAACTGATTGTACATTTAGCCATTGATACGGGTATGGGAAGAATTGGAGTTCGAACACCGGAACAAGTTCAAGTTGTGGAACAATTTTTAAGAGAATATGATTCTCAATTTATTTTTGAAGGAATCTTTACTCATTTTGCGACTGCTGATGAAGCAGATACGAGTCAGTTTGAATATCAATTAGCACGATTTAACGAGTGTGTTGAAGCTTTAGAACATCGTCCAACTTATGTTCATTGTTCGAATTCAGCTGCAGCTATTTGGCATGAAGGATTAACAACCAATGTCATTCGATGGGGAATTGGTTTGTATGGATTAAACCCTTCTAATGGAGGGTTAAGACTTCCGGATACATTACAATTAGAAGAAGCATTAACTTGGGAAACAGAGATTGTTTATGTAAAACAACTACATGCAGGGGATACGATTAGCTATGGTGCTACGTATACTTGTAGTGAGGATGAATGGATTGCTACATTACCAGTGGGATATGCAGATGGCTATCTTCGTGCGTATGCTCCTGGTGAAGTAATTGTTTCAGGAGTAAGATGTCCAATAGTTGGTCGAGTATGTATGGATCAATTTATGATTCGTCTTCCTTATGAAATGCCAGTGGGAACTAAGGTAACTTTATTAGGAAAAGAAGGAAACGAATATATAACGGCAGAAGAATTGTCTCATAGAAGCCATACAATTTCATACGAATCACTTTGCTTAATTAGTGATCGTGTGCCAAGAATTTATAAATCATGATTAGGAGAAAGATAGATGGTAAAAAGAGGAGAAGTATATTTAGCGGACTTATCTCCTGTAGTAGGAAGTGAACAGGGTGGAAGACGCCCCGTTCTAATTGTTCAAAATGATGTTGGGAATCATTTTAGTACAACGGTAATTGTTGCTGCGATAACAGCAAAACATGAAAAGGCAAATTTACCAACCCATATTGAAATTCAAAAAGATCAATTTCAATTTAGTAAGGAATCAACGGTGTTGTTGGAACAAGTTCGCACCATTGATAAAGTTCGATTAATTGAAAAAATAACAGAAGTTGATGATGCCTTTATGGAAAAAGTAAATGAAGGTCTCAGAATTAGTTTCGGAATTTAAAAGTATAGATGAAAATGACGGGATAAGAAAGTAAAATTTCTTATCCCGTATTTTTTGTCTCAATGACTCCAATGTCATATTCAGGTCATATTTCTCTTTTATAGTAAATACATCAATTGAGAATAAAGGAGAAATTTACATGAAAATAGCATGGAATGAAATTAAATATCAACCGAAAAAATTTATTTTAATCGAGGTATTGATTGTCATTATGATGTTTATGGTCATCTTTTTATCTGGATTAACAAATGGATTAGGAAGAACAATTACTGCACAAATTGAAAACTTTGGTGAAGTACAATATATTCTTTTAAAAGATTCAGAAGGAGTGATTCCTTTTTCAAATTTTACAAGTCAAAGTTTAACAGAAATTGAAGCATTAAATTTAGAAGAATCGTTTGGCTTAGTCATTCAACGTTCTTCTTTATCAAAAGAAAATGAAGACAGCACTCAAGATGTAACATTTTTTGCAGTGGATCACTTAAATCAAGTATCTGGCAAAGTTGAAACAATAGATTACTCATTAGAAAAATTAGGAAATCAAGAAGTGGTATTAGAAGAATCGTATAAGGAAAAAGGTATTTCAGTAGGAGATACCATTCAAGATAAAGCGTCAAAAGAAAGTTTAACAGTTGTAGCTTTTGCAAAAAATGCTAAATATGGACATAGTTCCATTGCATTTGTCACTGCAGAAACATATGAAGCGATGCGTCAAAAAAATGATCCTAATTATACTTGGAAACCACAAACAATTGTAACAAACCAAGCGGTTGATTCCAATCAATTGTCTAATCAACTAATCGTATTTCAACCAAAACAATTAATTAAGAAAATCCCAGGATATACAGCTGAAAATATGACATTAACGATGATTACATGGGTATTACTAGTAGCGTCTTCCGCTATTTTAGGAGTGTTTTTCTACATTTTAACATTGCAAAAATTACAACAATTTGGTGTGTTAAAAGCTATTGGAATGTCGATGAAACAAATTACAGCCATTCAATTATCTCAAATCGGTATTTTATCAGTTATTGGAGTTGGAGTCGGATTGGCTTTAGCATTTGCCATGGCATTAGTTCTTCCAAGTGCGATGCCGTTTTATATGACTTTACAAGGAAATGTCACGATTGCATTGAGCTTTATTCTTATCTCTGTTCTATGTGGAGCGTTATCGATTTTAAAAATTAAACAAGTAGATCCAATTGAAGTCATTGGTGGAAAGGGTGAATAGTATGTCAGTTATTGAGTTGAAAAATATTACAAAATCATTTATGGACGGAATGCAAAAAAGAGAAATTCTTCATGATTTGGATTTAACCGTGAATAAAGGGGAATTTGTTGCCATTGTTGGGCCTTCTGGTTCAGGGAAATCAACCTTCTTGTCGATTGCTGGATTATTATTATCTTCTGATTCAGGAGAAATTCGTATTGCAAATCAAAATTTAACGAATGTAACGCAAAGCGAATGGACTAAAAAACGTCTAGAATTATTAGGGTTTATTTTCCAAGATCATCAATTATTATCTTATATGACAGTTGGAGATCAATTAGAAGAGGTTTCTAAATTAAAGGGACAAAAAGATTCTGCTAAACGTAAAGAAGAAGTTCAAACATTATTAAAAGAATTAGGGGTAGAGGGGTGTTATCATTTATACCCAAATCAAATTTCTGGTGGGCAAAAACAAAGAGTTGCCATTGCACGAGCATTTATCGGGAATCCTCAATTAATTTTAGCAGATGAACCAACGGCGAGTTTGGATCCGGAAAAAGCACAGGAAATTGCTCAATTAATTCAAAGAGAAGTAAAAGAAAAACAAAAGAGTGCCATTATGGTTACTCACGACCGTTCAGTATTAGAATATGTGGACACTGTCTATGAGTTGAAAAAAGGAAGTTTAGTTCGTCTGTAAGAAATATGCTATAATGTTCCTGACAAGGAGGCACTATGTTTAGTATATTAGTTTGTGAAGATGATTTTGCGATAAAAACAATGATTTTTACAAAATTAAAGCAAGAAAATTACTCTGTCTATACTGCTCAAAATGGACAAGAAGCTTTGTATTTGATGGAGAAACAACAGATTGATTTAGTCATTTCAGATATTATGATGCCTGAAATGGATGGTTATGAATTCGTTCAAACATTGAGAGAAACGAAGCATACATTGCCAATCTTAATGATTACAGCAAAATCTCAATTAGAATCGTTAGAAGAAGCTTTTAAATTAGGGGTGGATGACTATATGGTGAAGCCTCTACGATTAGAAGAACTCGTTTTAAGAGTGAAAGCATTACTGAGAAGATCTCAACTAGAAGCAGAAAAAGTGCTGACGTTTACTCACACTCGATTAGATTACAATGCCTTAACAATGATGGATTTAACAACAGGAGAACAAGTACAAATTCCCCCAAAAGAATTTTTCTTATTATACAAATTATTAAGTCATCCTGAAAAAATCTTTACACGATTAGATTTGTTAGATGATATATGGGGAATGGAAGAAGACTATGATGAACGTTTAGTTGATGCTTGTATTAAAAGAATTCGTCAAAAACTAAAAGGGAACGAAGATTTCGATATTGTAACGGTTAGAGGATTAGGCTATAAAGGAACAATCAAACATGGATAAACAAAAAGAAATTCAATTTTCACTTCGAAAATATTTTGTCCGCTTATTTTTTATGATATTAGTAGCGACCAGTTTTATTGGAGTAGCGGTCATATTTTTCTTGAAAAATCTGTTAAAAATCGAAACAAGTTTAACGACCTGGTTACTGATTTTTAGCGGAACGATTATTGTGATTGGAAGTTTAGTGATGTGGTGGGGATCCGTTCATTTAACACGTCCGATTTCTGATTTGAATGAATCTGTTAAATCAATTTCAAAAGGGAACTATAATCATAAAATCTATCGTAGACAGTATCCAAAAGACACTGCGAAATATCATAATGAAATTGATCAATTAGCTCGAAATATCAATCAGATGGCTGAAGATTTAAAGAAGAATAGCCAACACCGTGCAGATTTTATTGCGAATTTTTCCCATGAATTAAAAACTCCTATTGCAGCATTAGTAGGAGTAAGTGATTTACTAGCAGATGAAAAATTAGATGAAGTTACAAGAAGGGACTTAACTCATATTTTACAATCAGAAAGTATGAGGCTGAGTCGTTTATGTGATGATATTGTGACACTTACAAAAATGGAAAAAGACTTTTCACCGCAGAAAACAAGAGTTCAGATTGATGAACAAATTCGACATGCAGTTATTATGATGACGGAAAAGTGGAAAGAGAAAGACATTCACTTAACTCTTTCAAGTAAGCCTATCTATTGCCAAACAGATGCAGATTTGATGATGCAAGTTTGGACTAATTTAATTGATAATGCGATTAAATATTCTGGAGATACAGTCGAATTAAACATTATGATTTTTGAAGAAAATCAACAGGTTAAGGTTCAGATAGAAGATAAGGGAATTGGACTTTCTCCTGAAGCACAACGACATATTTTTGAACAATTTTATCAAGCAGAACACTCTCATGTTCAAGAAGGAAATGGATTAGGGCTTGCGATTGTTCAATCCATTGTGCATCGCCTAGGTGGTGAAATTTCGGTAGAAAGCGAACTAGGAAAAGGAAGCGTATTTGAAATTGTATTACCGATAGAAGACAAAACCTTATAAAATTGAAGCTCAACGAGTTCCTAAGGATGGGAGTTCGTTGAGTTTTTTATTTCAGATAGACTTAATAAAGGATTTTGATTGCTGAAAAGAAGTATTTCGTATATAGTTTGCATTGTAAGATAATATAAGAAAAAAAGAGGGATTTAATATGAGTCAATTTTATGTACATCGTGATCAAGTAAAACAAGCAAGTGAATCTTTAGAAGTAGCATTCCCCCTGGTGAAGGATTATTATAGTTTTGATTCTTACAAAGCATTAGCACATTTTATTTCAGGACATTGCTTCTCAGATGAAGATGAATGGAAGAGCACATTACCATTTGAAAGAGAATTTGAAATTTGGAAAGAAAGCTTTGAAGCAGATCAGTTAGAGTTAGACTATGACTTATTTATCGCAAGCTTATCTGAATACGATTATCAAACAATCTGTGAAGAGTATAAGGATGAGTTGCAAATTGACTATCGTGAAAGCGTAGAAGAGTTGTAAGATTAGAAGATAGGGTGGAAGATAGATTCAGCGAAGGTGAGGGACATACGGTATGATAGTATCAATTAGTCTTAGCAAAGAGGAAGAACAATTATTCAAAAACTATGCTGAATTATCAGGAGTAGATTTGTCCACTTTATTTAAACGAGCGCTATTTGAAAAGATTGAATTAGAATATGAGTTGAAGACGGTTGCTGAATATGAAAAAGAAAAAGCAAATGGGACGCTAGAGCTGTTTGATGTGGAAGAAGTTTTGGCTGAATTAGGGGAGTAGAGCTAGTTTAGGAAGATTTTTTATCTCTCAGGCTAATGGTAAAATGTTGACTTTGTGGACGTGTGTTTTGCAGTAGCTACAAAGTTTCAATAATCATGAACAGTTGTTAATTGGCTGGTCATGATTTTTTATTTAGATTGAAATAAAATCTATGTCCAAAACAGCAAACAATCTAAAGCAAGTTTGTATAGAATAGCCTTTATAGAATACATAGCTTGCCTTTAAGTGTTATAATGAGTGTACAAAAAGGTATTGGAGGAATTATTATTATGGAATTTATTCATAATGTTCCAAGTGTCGAAGCTTATAATCAATTGAGAGTTAATTCTGGAATGAATAGTACTAAACCAAATTCTGAAGTTAAAAAGGCATTGGAAGGGACTCTTTTCGCAGTGTCTGTTTATGAGGATAATGAACTTATTGGACTAGGAAGAGTTGTAGGTGATGGCGGAATCACTTTTGTCGTGTCTGATATTATGGTGGATAAAAAGTTCCAAAGACGTGGAATTGCCAATAAAATGATGGAAATCATTGATCAATGGTTTGATGAAAATACACATGAGAGTAGTTTTATTACTTTGGTAGCCAAAGTTCCGGCAAATAAGCTTTATAGCAAACATCATTTCTGTTATCTCCCAGAAAATCGAGTTGGAATGATTAGAGATAAATAATGATAAAAATAATTTCTGAGATGTTGTAGTATTATTTACTTAAATTATAGAAATAATTTACAAAGTATTTATTTAGAAGTAGAATATAGAAAAAGTAAAAGTAGAAAAATATCGGGCCCTACACACCCTAACGGGTTCCTGAGAGGTGGGGAATGCCCGTCCCACTTACTTTGTAGCACTTAACACTTGTTAAGTGCTTTTTTTATAAAAAAAGCATCTAGTAAAGACTAGATGCCAACCTAGGCGGGACCGCCTGTGGTCGCCCGCATTTCTCGACACATCTCATATGAGATGCCGCGTTGGAGACGGATACTTTTCAACCTCTAAGTTCAAAAATAGAATATACTACTTTTGGTTCAGTGTAAAGAAATAAGATTAAAGATTTTTACCGTAATGTGAATTGTTCTTAAGTAGTAAAACACATTGAATAAATTTTTTTGATTTTTATTGCCGTAAACGAGTTCTTTCATAATAGTTAACCTGTTTCTGAGTTGATTGTCTTACTACTTGTTTGAAAGCTAGGAACAAGTTGAATGGGTTAAATACAAGCGTTATAATACAGATAGAAAATGAAAGCAACGATAGAATTTAATGGATAAAAAATATAAAGAAAATTTCAACAAAGGAGACGAAACACAATGAAAAAACTAACAATGATTGAGAAATGTAAATTGATAGCAACAGTTTTAAAAAGTGATTTAACTCCAGAAGAAAAAGCTGAAAAATTATCTATATTAAAAGATGATTATGAATTTGAGACTTTTGCAAAAATGACATTTCATGATTTGTATATTGCTCTATTAGACCATTTAGGCATTGAAGAATATAAAGGGGATAACGTACGAATCAAACACATAGCTCGTGTGTTCTAAAAGTAAATTTTATCCAAGCACTTAACTCTTGTTAAGTGTTTTTTTGCATAAAAAAGCACCTAGTAAAGACTAGATGCTTTATGTTTAATTGTCTTGAGTTAAAAATTCTGAGATTAAAACTTCTTGGCTGATTGATTCAGATAAAGCTTGTTTAAAAGCTAATTTTCCTAATGAATAGGATTTGTGATCTATCGTTGGAAGTTTTAAAAGTTGTCCAACTAGTAAATGTTCTTGACCAATAATATAAGGACATTCTTTTCCGCTTTCTTCATAACCTTTTATCAAGCCTACCGCAACTTCATCACTTGTAGCTAATATACCATCTATACGAGTATCGTTTACTAAATTACGAGATAAATTTAAACCATCATTAAAATCATGAATATTTCCAAATACCCTATGCGGAGTCGATTGTTGTCCATAAACATCGTGATACGCTAATAATGCAGTCTGATATGTAGCGGATGATTCATTAATTCGTGAAAATAATAATACTAAGTTCTCTAGGTTACGTACTTTCATATCAGAAAAAGCCTTGAAAAATGAAGTGTAGCGGTCAAGGTAAGCAGAAGATAGGGAGTTAGTTTCCTGTAATTTTTCACAAACCACTATTCGTCCATATTTTGCATAAGTTTCAATAGTATCAAGACTAATAGCTCTTGATGTGAAGATTAAGGCATCGATAGCTTCTGTTTTGAGTTGGTTCAGGTAGGAAAGTTCTAATGCTTGATTGTAATCTGAAGGCATCATAACAAGTTCATAGTCAGTAGCTTTAGCGGCATCTAGAAGCCCATTTATCAATTGTGTAAAATAAGGATGGCGTGTGTGGGGAATGACAATACCTATTTTTTGTGTTTTTCCTTTACTGAGATCTCTAGCGATTTGATTTGGCATGTAATCCAATTTTTCTATAAGTGCCAATACTTTTTGTCGTGTCTCATCAGAAACATGGGGATGATGATTGATAACACGGGAAACTGTTGATTTAGCCACGCCTGCCTTTTTAGCTATTTCACTAATACTTGTCATTATAATTCTCCTACTTTAAATATTTATGAATGCCATATCCTACACCATCTTCATCATTAGACTTCGTAATTTTATAAGCTATAGCTTTGATATCGTCAAAAGCATTGTCCATAACAATAGGGTAGCCTATCATTTCAAGCATAGGCAAGTCATTATGTCCGTCACCAAATGCAGCAGTTTCTTCTTTAACTAATTGTTCTTTTCGAAGGATATGAGAAATTCCTTGAGATTTTTTTGCTAAGAGATGAGTAATTTCGAGATAGGCTTTACCTGACCGTTGAATCGTAATTTCTGGTAAGTATAAACTTTGAAGATATTTTTCTAATTCTCGAATACTTTCCTCATCAAAAGAAATCATCATAATTTTAAAAGTATTTGCTTGTCCTTCTAAAAACTGTTCTTCACTATCTATAATTGTTGGTGCTTGACGAGTTAAATTTTGTTCATATTGGATTCCATCATCTATTTTATCACAATACCATTTATTAAGATCGTAATAAGATAAACTAACTTGAGGAAAATGTTGACGAATTCCTTTTAACAATTGTTTTACGGTGTTAATTTTAATGGTTTGTGCATGAATCGGTACAACTTGATTATGATTGCCTATTGTATAAATTAAGCCTCCATTGAAAGCAACTTGGGCACCTTTTAATTGAAGGGCGTTTATAGCATCTCTCATTTCCATAGGAGCTCTGGCAGATACTAATGTTACAGGAATTCCTGCTTCACGTATTAAGGCAGCATTGCTTTCATTTACCTGTCCATTACTATTTAACAATGTTCCATCCATGTCACAAAAAATATGTTTGATTGTCATATAAATTACCTCGCTTTCTTATGAGGTCAGTATAAAACCTGGAACGCGTTCCAGGTCAAGTTTAACTTTTTAAAAAATAAACTTCAGAAGAAAGAAATAAAAAATATTTATAAATAGAGATGTTTATGAATTTGAAATAATTAAAAAGCACCTCACAAAAAGCAAGGCGCATTTTTTCATCTTAACCATAGGGGTCTTATTTTTATTTCTTAATATATATCTTTAGATTTTTCTTTAGACACACATTTATTCAAATATTTTAAAAACATTTAAAACCAAAACTTCCCATATTGTAAAACATTGATTCTAAAAGCTTTTCTTTAGTATCTGTTCCATGTTCCAAATTTGTTCCGTTTTTGTTCCGTGTTCCAACATTGTTCCAAAAAAACGGCTTCACTAGGAAAGTTAAAGACGTTGATTTGACAACGTTTTGCAATTTGAGGCAACATCAGGAAATATCAAAAACTGCCCCCTACAGGGCTCGAACCTGTGACCCATAGATTAAGAGTCTACTGCTCTAC